>JAICHI010000260.1 GCA_025922735.1 Nitrososphaeraceae archaeon
ATTGTTTATGAAGATGAGATTTAGGGAATACTGGATTTTCACTTAGAGATCACGATAATCCAAACGCGGGTCATGTCATATTCATGCAATTCAAAATCAATGGATAATGCATATGGATTTCAGACTGAACAAGGAAAAGGCAAAAGAACGTTATGACAGTGCTCTGCAATTCTTTTAAGCAGCAAAATTATGTTTCGATAATAAGCTGGAAAGTCCATTCATTGACACCCTCTTCAGTGCAGTGGAACTTCTCGCTACGAGTCAACTTTTGTGCATATCAGAAAGCAAGTACGTCAAGAAACAGTATCATCCCAGAACCAATATGAAATACAATTCCTATATCAGAATAGGAAACGCCACACCTGAATTAGCTAAGGTGCTAAACAAGATTTGGTCGCTAACTGATCCTGCACATTATTGAAACGGTCAACTCAAGTTTGATTGGGAAGAGGGCTTGCATTCACAGAAGACTTCTATCTACCGGATTATGTATGTCTTAGGTGATCTGATGGAATTTGGTTTGAAGTCTAACAAACAACGTCGCTCTAAGCAAAACGCTTGAAAAGTTTGGAATCTATTATTATTTTCTTTGTTGCCTCCAGAAGCTTCTTTATGTCACCTTCTTCATGGGCAAAGGATAATGCCGCCATCTTTGTCGGCAAGAAAAATATTCCATGGTTTGCCATAAGTGCAAGATGGTATGCTTTCAAAAGTTCTCTATTTGAGTTTGCGATGTCGGTTGCATCCATAACCACATTCTTGCTGAAGTGTGTCAAAAACATAGAACCTTCGCCTGTCACTTGGCATGGAATTCCCGATTCGGCAAATAATTTGGTTAGCCCTTTCCTTGCCATCCTTCCGAGCCTGTCGATTTTGCTGTACACTTGCTGTTTATTTTCTTTCAAAAAGTTCAGCGTCAAAAGACCTGCAGTCATTGTCATTGGATTGGCTGAAAATGTCCCGCCCCCTATAGCACAGAGTGATTCTTTATCTGCTCTTGCTACAGGGTCCGCAAGGGACATTATGTCCTTGTCACCACATAATATGCCGATGGGCATTCCGCCACCGGCTATCTTGCCAAGAGTAAACAGATCAGGTTCTAATCCGTAGATACTTGCAGCCCCGTGTAGGGAGAGCCTGAAGCCTGTCACTATTTCATCCAGTATGAAAAGGCTGCCATTCTTCTTAGCAAATTCCTCTAAGCCCTGCAGGTAGCCGTCGATAGGGGGAACGCATCCTGCTCCGCCGAGCACTGGCTCAATGATGATGCACGCTAAGTCGTCCTTTACTGTCTCAAGCACCTTGAGGGATGCGTCAAGGTTGTTAAATGGTATTGATTCCACAAACTGTCCCTCATCCTGCACAAGACCTAGTCCTTCCTCTTCCTCAAATGGATAGTTGACTGTCTGCATAAGTGCGGTATTGAAGCCGTGCCAACCGCCTATCGCCTTTGCAACGATTCGTCTCCCAGTTCGTGCGCGAGCAAGCCTGATTGCGTACATAGTCGCTTCTGAGCCAGTGCTGCTAAATCGCATCATTTCTGCCCGGGGCATCAGCTTTTTGATGGTTTCTGCAAGCTCGACGCTCACTCCGTTGACCGTGCCATAGAGTATCCCATTTTTGGCCTGCTCGGCCAGAGCATTTACAACCACCTTAGGAGAGTGACCTAGAATAAGCGCCCAATGGCCCATCCAGTAATCTGTATATTTATTGCCATCTACATCACTCAGTTGCTTACCCTTTGCACCAGATACAAAAAATGGATAAGGTTCGAAATAGCGAATATTGTGACTGACTCCCCCAGGAAACACTTTAACAGCGCGGGAATAAAGGCGGCGTGACTCCTTTGTTTTGTGTTTGTAATTTTTCAAAAAGTCATGCTGCATAGATGCACCTGCGTGTAAACTGGTCGGTCTATAATCTTTTCCTTTCCAATCACTGTTTAATGGACAGCAATGTGAACATTTTCTCGTCATGACACGACTATCAGTTAAGGTGCTCCGTCATAGCACCTGCATGAATTCAGAAAAATGCATAACTTCATAGAGAATTTTTGGTAAATTCTTGTAGGTAATTAACATAGAATGTGCAAAAGTATAAAGACGAAATGTGGAAGGTTTGTAAGAACAGATCGGGTTAAGGTTTACTCTAATTTTTGTTATTCTTAGAACTCACAATCTCTGTCTGCTCGTGACGAATTTTAATTATATAGATGAAGGGTAAATTGTATTCCCGTCTTTTTACATCTGCCTCTTATTATTCGTCACACAACTTCAACTGGTGAATATAGTAAAAAAGATTCTCATGACGCCTGCGACGAATCAGTCAATAGCCTATGTAAAATATTGTAGTGTTTTACAGCAAAGTAAAATAATAGAGTAGAAGACAGGGTTGAATCGTATGATAGAAGAAAAGCTTGCTTCACTTGGTATCAGCCTTCCTATTCCACCAG
>JAICHI010000261.1 GCA_025922735.1 Nitrososphaeraceae archaeon
ATGGTGTTCCTGCTGAAACTCGCGCAGCAACCCCTGACGGCGAGACAGTGTTCTTAAGGCCGAGGCCTGGTGTAGCAAGGATGTACCCCGAGACAGACATTTTGCCTATTGCCATCACTGACTCGATGCTGGTGTCGCTTGCAGATAAGGTCCCAAGACAGTGGGATGAGATTGTGGACTCGCTTGCCAAGAAATATAATCTCAACAGGAAGCTGGCAAGTCAGATCTTTGACTCTGACTACCTTAACGTGTTTGAGGAGATCGCAAGCAAGACAAAGATAAAGCCAACATTTATCGTAGTCAAGTTGACAGAGGATCTCATCAGCTTGCAAAGGCAAGGATTAGATGCTTCCGTCTTGACAGATGATGTGATAAAAGATATCTTTACAAGGCTGGACAGAGGCTCCATAACAAAAGAATCGGTTGTCTTGATATTTGAAAGGTTGATGAAAAATGAGCCGACTACAGTGAAGATTGTCAATGAACAGATAAATGTAAAGGAAGATATGGAGACGAAGATTGTTAACGCAGCCATTGAGACTGTCGGTACGTCTTCAATAAGTGACGAAGAACTGAGCAAAGGACTTGACAAGATAATAAGCAACAACATGGCAATAATCAAGGAAAAAGGCGCGAATGCGTTGAGCACACTCATGGGAAGGGCAATGGCAGAATACAGGGGCAAAGCCAATGGTCAAAAGGTAAATGCTATGCTGAAGGACAAGATGAGCAAGATGGTCAAAAAATAATAATGTATAAACCCAAGTCTACGAGGGAAATTTACATCGAATCACTTTCCATCAATTCTGCAAGTATAGAAAAGCAGCTTGCCGACCAGTCAGTCCTATCAGAGGAGATTAGGAGCATATTAGACCTTGTTTCAAAAATATATCATGAAAATGTTGAGAGGATTGTAGCACTCTGTGATAAGGACATGATGGCTCTGGAGAATGTGCCAAGCCCCCTCAAACTGTTCGTTGATTGTCTTGCCCATGTCCAAAGGTCACGTAATCTTTCATCACCGGCGAGTAGGCTGATCCAACAGTATACATCAGCATGGGAAGATTGGATGTAGCCAGACAGGCAGAACCTTATTTAATGTAACAGTCATGCTATGCCCCCGTTGGCAGGAAGATTTGCTGAAGAAAAGGCCGACTTTCATCCTAGGTCGTGGCTGTCCAAATACAGGCGGACTTCAGTAGGCTACCTCACAAAGATGTTGTTGTTTTATCATGGGATTGGCATTCTTCTGCTTCTTGCAGTCACGCCTCTGATTGAGCAGGTTCTTCCAGACTATGAGCAGCCAAGCATTCCAAGGTCACTTGTATCAGTACTCGCCGCAGGACCGTTAGAAGAGACGATATTCTTTGGCATCCCGTTCTACATATTTGGAAATGCCTACTTTGTCCTTGTCACCGGAGCTGTGTGGGTCGGGATTCACCTTTTTAACACGGATACGCTTTCAATCAACAGCCTTGCATTTGGCAACCTGCTCTTTGTGCTTCCATCCCTTTTCTTTAGCTTACGGACATGGGTCAGTGGCAAGGGTTGGTTTTCAGTTATTACACATTCTGCTTGGAACGGTATCTTCTTTGCTGCTGGCTGCTCTGTCGGCGAATTTACATGCACAGCAATTGACAGAGACATTAACGCTACAGTGATAAGCATTGTGCTGTCAGGAGGGTTGCTTGGAGTAACCTATTTACTCTATAGAAGAAAGGAGAACAAGAAGCGCTAGCGGTTGCAATCTAACGAATTCAATATATAGCCCGCCATTTGTGTTACAAGCGAAAACAATAATGAGCCAAGCTGAAAATGAGGTGAACGTCACCGTTACAATAGGCGACGTAAAGGTTGAGTTCAGCGGCTCTGCGGAGACTGTCACAGCTTCTGTGATGAACTTTCTGCTTAAAGAGGTGCCTTCGATGGATCTTGCAAGAAAAATCCTGCTCAACTATGCAGCGCAAGAGCTCATAGAAACGTATTCCCATCTCATCAAGATCACACCAGAGGGTCCTCGTGTAATTCCAAATACAGATGTAAAGCTGTCTGATAAAGATATAGTAGCTCTGCAGCTTGTAGCTGCCAGAATTGCAAAGGATCTTGGCAGGCTACAGGACAATTCTATGCAGGTATCAGACATTCATGCTGCTACGGCGCTCAACCCAAAGTCCATAAGCTCAAGAATATCTGAAATGGTTAAGGCAGGCCACGTCGCTCGCGACGAAAAAGAGCCGAGTAAATACAGGATAACGACAGCAGGCATCCACTGGCTCAATTCAACGATACCCAAAAAGATCAGGCCGGGGCAGTAGTGTTATTTGGTGGCCTTTTCTGGATGTAGCGGTAATTCCGCATTGTTCCAATTCTTGTCAAGATGTTTTCTCGCACCATATCTGTGAGCGAATGCGAAACTGCAGTCCTGTCGTAATTGTAGCCTCTTCTTG
>JAICHI010000262.1 GCA_025922735.1 Nitrososphaeraceae archaeon
GCAGTCAAGCAAGCTCTTACAGATGATGGCTCTTTTTTCCTAAACATAGGTAACAAGCCAAAAGATCCGTGGATAGCGTGGGATGTAGCATATGTTCTGAGGAAGTACTTTATTCTGCAAAATGTCATCCACTGGGTCAAATCGATAGCAATAAGCAAGGCTGAAGTTGGTAACTACCCAAACATTGCCGGTGACATTGCAGTCGGTCACTTCAAGCCGATAGTGAGCGACAGGTTCCTCAATGACTGTCATGAATATATCTTTCACTTTACAAAGTATGGCGATGTACATCTTGACAAGCTGGCTGTCGGGGTATCATACCAAGATAAGACAAACATTGAGCGCTGGAAGGCAGCCAACAAGGAAGACAGACGGGACAGAGGCAACATTTGGTTCATACCTTATCAAACGATACAAAGCAGAAGCAAGCAGCGTCCGCACCCTGCAACATTTCCTGTCAAGCTTCCAGATATGTGCATCAGGTTGCATGGCAGCGCAAAATTAGTCATTGACCCATTCGTCGGCATCGGCTCTACTGCAGTTGCGGCAATGCATCTTGGGATCTCATTTGTTGGGTTTGAGATCGACAAAGAATATCTTGATGCTGCAATAGATAGAATCCCACATGTGTGAAATCAAACTGCCATCCCAGCCACACATCTATAAGTAAGAAAATATGAAAAAATATACATACATTAGATGTACACTTCCATGTGTGGCTAACAATTACTAAGAACAGGCAAAGATGTAAAAAACTGTTGTAATAAAAGAGCCTTCAATGGATCCAGATCCTAGTATGGCACCCCTTTCAATCTTTGATTTTTGAATGCTTCAATGTACCATTCAAATTCGTCTAAGAACTTTGTTACCCCCCTTATTGTACTGTTCTTGAACCAATTTGCCTGCTTCATCAAAAACCTCCCTAACTCTAGATATTGCAAAAGAAGAGGATATTGAAGGGGCTCCAAGTTCAGCAAATATTAACCGCAGATGTTGAGCAGCATTAACTCCACCAAAGCCTCCTGCTGAATATGAAACAATAGCTGAAGGTTTGAAAAAGTATTCTTCCAAGAAATAGTCTAAAGTGTTTTTCATTGCTGCAGATGTGCTATGATTATATTCAGGGGTCACCGCCAAATAGCCCTCTGCATTTTTGATTTTGTTCTGAAGGTCTCTTAACTTGCTTGGCGGATTCTCCATTTCCTTATACATTCTATCGAGCAATGGCAAATTCAATTCAAGAGGATCTATGAAATAGACTATATGTCCTCTGGCTGTCAACTTTTCCTCTATCCAATGAGCTACTTTGATACCTTGTCTGTCGCGTCTCACGGAGCCAACAAATAACGCTATCTGAGCCATTCCGTAGTTCATGGTTCCGGTGCACTCCAAATATTATAAACAACTCGAATAGAATCTAGCGATATACAACTCTTAGAGTTCTCTTCTTTTATGTGAGAGATATGTACAATCCTCCATCCATGTTTCTCGGGGCTCAAGTAGCGAAGGGTCAATTGAGAAGAATGCGATCATAATATCATTCCTGCAAACAAATTTGATATGAGCGTGTACAAGTCCAGAAGAAGTCAAATTCGTCCAAACCTTTTGCAAGAAGGTATTGCCATATTTTATGACCTCCAAAAAAGAAAAATAACAAGAGAGAAGGAAAAAGACACCAAGAACCTCCTTAGATGTCTTCTTCTTCTTCTTCACCGTTCGCCGGCCGTAATTCGTGGAGGAGAGTCTTTTGAGGATCTTCTTCCTGGTAGCAGTAGTCTTCCCTGTCTGTCTATTTCGCCAATTCTTATGCGGGTCGAAGAAATTGTCGAACCATCCTCTGCTTTGACTAGTTCTACAGTAATTACCGTTACAGGCTTCACGCCAATTTTAGCACGCATCTCATTGAGGAGCTTGCCCTTGCTTTGAGTTTCTGTGCTTGTCACTAGCGCTTCGACATCGCTTGTAATTACTGCAGGACCAAAGTCGCCATCCAACTTGGCAATTTCGTAGTTTACATTACCAAATTCCTTTTTGATCATTTTCTTTAAGTTTGCAATCCTTGTCTCAAAATTGTGCTTGAGCTTCTTTCCCTTATTGGCTGCAAACTTGTCACTTGAAACTCCGATTATCACTTTTTTTCCTACCTGAAATGCCTTGGCAAGCAGAGCTATGTGACCGACGTGTATCTCATCAAACGTGCCGCCTGTGGCAACAATAAGAAATTTTCCTGCCAATGCCAGTAGTAGAGGGTTATGTGCCGCGCAATATTAATTCGCTGTATTCTGCCTAACCCTTTGAAAATATTTTTACTGCCTGAGGCGGACAGACATTTTCACATGCCATACAAAATATACAGTCTTTTTCTCTTATCATGAAAGCCTTTTTGTCAGATGCAGGATGGCCTGGCGTTTCAAGCCATTCGTAGACATTGACAGGGCAC
>JAICHI010000263.1 GCA_025922735.1 Nitrososphaeraceae archaeon
ACTGTGATGCAGTCAAGGAATTGACTCATCATATTGACAGATTCAGGAGTATCATAGCCATTTGACACAAAAATATTGAATATTCCGCGTTTGTGAGCTTCAATGCCGCAGTCCTTTGCAAACTCTATGAAAATTGAAGGCTCATTGTACGTGTAGGCAATGCCATGAGCGCCATAGTAGGCAGCATTTTCTACAACTTGCTGCGGTGTCGTTTCGGTACCTTCCACCTTGCGTCTCTGGGAAATATCATAATTCTGGCAGTATTGGCAAAGCCAGTTACAACCTGTGGTAGAAATTGAAAATATGTCAGTGCCAGGTCTGTAGTGGGTCACGGGCTTTTTCTCTATTGGGTCTATCTGGCCGGCGATTACTCTTCCATAGACAAACAATCGCAACTTGTCATTTACAACTCCCCGGATGCCACAGAGGCCGCTCTTACCTTCTGGTATCTCGCACAGCCTTGCACATGCCGTGCACTTTATCCTACCGTTTGGCAATCTTGTGTATAGCTCGGCATCTTTTCCAGGTAAACTCGTCTGCACTATGAGGATATTAGCGCGTATTAATCTTATAAATCAATCATCGTTCAATGCCGCCGTCACCAATATAGCTAGAGTGCTATATCACGGGTTAGCAACGCGCATCAATTCTATGTCGTTTGACCTGCCCTTAATTTCATCTGGCTGTGTGTATACATGTTTGCCCCATGATACCTTGATGTCTGTGTAAAGCTTGTGGGTGCCAGAATCGAGGTCGTTGCCCCTCAGTTCAATAACCTGATTGACATCAAACAACAGGGATTTTGCCTCTTCTTCAGTTAATGGGTAGAACGGTGAGTCATCCTTTACTATCGAAACCCATATCCTGTATGGAATCTTGGGGTTGCGAGTCCAGAATAGAGCGGCCTTTCTCACAAGCTTGATCAACGCGATTTTTCTTCTGCCGGATTTAAGATCAATTTCAATTGTCATAAGAAAGCCCTTGTCATGCTTGTTGTAAGCTCGCTCCCAGTTCTTCTGAGAAAATGCCTCTCTTATGGATCCTTGTATTCGGAAGCTTAGGCTGAGAGTAAGTGGTTGATCAGGCCTGACGCTTTCCTGTGACTTGGCAAGTGTGGCGCTGTCGATGAAACTGTTGTCTGCCATTTGGCAGAAAAGTATCATTTATATCTTCAATAAGTAGTTGTTGTTGTTTGTGTAACGCATATGTTTGTTGAAATTGCAGATATCAAAGATAACGAAATTGAGCTAACAATACGTGAAGAAGATATCTCCATTTTGTATATCCTTCAACATGAATTGCTGAAGGAAAAGAGCACGGACTTTGCGGGTGTTATCCAAAAGCACCCACTCACAAAGGACTACCAGTTGAGAGTGACGACAAAGAGAAAAGACCCAATGGAAGTCATACAGGATGCTTCCTCCTCTGCACAGGAATACTCTAAAGAGCTTCTCAGCATGATCAAATCTGCCGTCAAAAAGTAGCGAGGTTCACACGCTTTGCGTTTTTGCCCAAAATGCGAGACACGCTTGAGGCCTGCACCCGGAGATGAGGAGAGCATGGCCTGCCCAAAATGCGGCTTTAAGACTAAAAGGATTGAAGAAGAGGGCAGGAAAGAATTGAACAAGAAGGCCACTCAGGACGTTTCTCTCAAGGTCATGGATGGTGGCACCGTTGAGGCGCTTCCAACCACCAGTATCGACTGCCCACACTGCAAAAATGGAACTGCGTTTTGGTGGATGCTTCAGACAAGATCCGCCGATGAAGCGACTACCCAATTTTATCGATGCACAAAGTGCAACCACACTTGGCGTAACTACGCCTAGCCAACCACACACACCCACCCACCACACCATCTACTTTACCATTTAGTACGATACTATTCTCATTGCAATTTAGATCAGGCTTTCTTGCAGAGCTAGTTGAAGTGGTGTTGTGTGGTGGTCGCTGATAATCTCAATTGATGTCCTTATCTAGATAGCCTGATTGAGCATTTCTGGCTGAATATCTGAGGAGGAGGGGTTGAACCCTGACAGCTCCTTTCGTTGAAGAAGCGCTTGCAAGCAATATATGGTTAAGGGAAATAGGTCAGAAAATCGCCAATAAGTATTTCATGGCAAGTAGACAAGAAATAATAATTTGTCAATCCCTTCTGAAAGTTCTTACACAGTTACTGGCTATTTGGTATGGCTAGAATGTTGAAAATCACAAGTATGCTGTGGCAGGGTAGAATATCTCTCTCTATATCTTATAAAATTTGAATATGGTTTTGACAGGAGAATATATAGTATAGTCATCTAATTTTTGAAAAATGAGTGCGCACACACACATGTGTATTGTATACAAGTACGGTCACTTAAACAGATCAGTATACGACAGAGCAATGTTTAAAATCCGAATAGCGCTGCCAAATAGATGAATTTGGTTTTTGTAGCTA
>JAICHI010000264.1 GCA_025922735.1 Nitrososphaeraceae archaeon
AAGAACCATTGCTATTCACTTGCCTATATATCTTAAGAGAGAAAAGAAACAAAGAAAGAGAGAGGCAGAGAAAATCAGTTCATCTAGAAGATATATTCTTTCCAGTGACGGTTAATGTAAGAATTCGATCTGATAGTCATAGCGATGTGCTTGGACACAGGCGGCAGTAACAGCATCACAAATACAGTACACTCATCCATATATACACCGCCGTACTTTTTGAAGTGGTTGCCCTGCCTGCCTTTGGATAAAGACAGAAATTAGACTTTTTGTGCACTATCTGCGAATGGAACTATGCGTCCACGTTTCTGGCCTGCGCAAAAGCTATGGACAGGTTCATGCAGTAGATGGAATATCATTTGATATAGAATATGGTAAGGTATTTGGCTTTCTTGGTCCAAACGGCGCAGGCAAGACTACGACGATAAGAGTGCTCACGACTCTTGTCCATCCCACATCAGGGATAGTGAAGATCTTTGGCAAGGACATTGTAAAGCACTCTCGCGAAATCAAAAAGCGTATGGGAGTCGTGTTGCAGGAGCCCAGTTTTGAAGCTAACGTGACGGTAGACCGTGCACTTGAGCTATATGGCCTCATGTGGCGCATGCCCGGTGAAAAGAGGCGTGACAGAGCGAGGGAGCTCATGGAAAAATTTGACCTTGTATCATTCAGCAATATGAAAAATGACGAGCTGTCCATTGGACAGCGAAGGCGTGTGCAGGTTGCAAGGGAGTTCATGCATGATATGGACCTGATGTTCCTAGATGAGCCTACAGTAGGCCTTGACCCTGCTGCAAGAAGAACATTACTAGATTACGTCAAAAAATATGTTCAAAGTGGGCTGACTGTATTTTTCACCACTCATATCATGGAAGAAGCAGAATACTTGTGTGATGAAATAGCGATTATTAATAAGGGTAAAATAACTGCCACGGATACGCCTGATGGCTTGAAGCAGAGGTATGGGGGTGTCAAGACAGTAGAGATCAAGCTAAAGGATTCGACTACACAATCGGTCATGCACATAATCCGACAGATAGCTGACGGCTCTGTGATCGAGACGCCTGCTCAAGACACAATAAGGATTGGATCAGCTGAGGCCCAGGAGATGTTGGTCAAGATAATTGAGTATCTTTCAAAAAATGGGGTCCAGATAGAAAGTATCTCTATAAACCCGCCCACGCTTGAAGAAGTATTTCTCACTGTTATTGGTGGCGGTGGTAGTGGGAATGAAGGAAGAGCCTAAACCTTCATCTTTAACATTGAAAGCGTGGCGAGAAAAAATGCGGCTGCAGTCACAGTTGCGATCACACCAACTTCAATATTGGTAAATAGATCTATTTCGTTAAATATGCCTGCTCTTGTAATATTAACGATATAGGTCAGTGGGTTGAAGTAAAAAGCAGTGCTCAGTGCTCCTGGCACTCCCTGGGTTGGATAGAACGCAGTGCTGACAAACGAAAAGAATAGGAACACACTGTTGACTATGACGTTAAAACCCTCACTGCTCTTCAACCGCGTCGATATGATTATTGCGATAGAGCCGAAGAATATCGCGCCCATTATGAGTGCATAGAGCACGTATAAGGACCCAACAAGGGTAGGTTCGGCGCTTCCGACAAGCGTGGGAGAGCCGGCCACAAAGATAAGCCCAGCGCTTGCAAGGCCCATCAACATGATTGTGATGATTGCGCCGGCGATATACTCCATCCTTGCAAAGGGCATCACGAGTATCTGCTGAAGCATACCGTTTCGTTTGTCATTCCATATTATGCTGCCCGCAATCGTGCTGCTGTTCATCATGTTAAAGCCTATCATGCCTGCAGCCAAGTATGCTGGGTATGGAACAGTTTTATCGCCTATCGGGACGCCCTGATCGCCAATAAGTGCTGAATACGAATAGCCCGCGATAAAGATGTAGACTATGGGAAAGACGACTTGCCAAACGAGGAAGACTTTATCAATGGAAGCTACAATGTTGCGGTATAGCAGTATTGCAACAGCGTTCAATACTAGGAGTCGCTATGTCTTTTGATGTTGAGGTATATATTAATCATCTTTGAAAATCCTTATTTGTATTGCAGAATTTTATTGACAAATATCATATCTCGATTGTCTCCCCTTTCCAGATGATGGCGGTGGACTTGTTAAGTAGTAGAACAATATATCCGCATCACGTGTAGAGGCGTCCGATAACACTATGCGTTTTGATAACAATGGACCATATTTTTGACCTTCTTTCAGTCTTCTCTCTAATATCTCAATTCAAACCAGAAGGTTGGAACAGAAGAAGATGAAAGCGAACTCACTTCGCAATTCACTCGTCTCCCGGTTATATTCAAACTAGCCTAAGTCTATTGTCTGTCTGAATGCAGTAGTCTTTCAATCCTATAATAATACTAGATTTAAATAACTTGCATCCGAAATCTATGCGCAG
>JAICHI010000265.1 GCA_025922735.1 Nitrososphaeraceae archaeon
ATAAGAATAATAATAAAAAAAAGCACAATAAAATAATTAATTAACTACTTCATTCATTCATAAATACACATAACTCGCTCTCTCTTTCATTTGAGGTGATTGATGGCATGCGAGTCATGGATTGCCTTGCTGAGCTCTTTGTACTTTTTGTCGATAAAGACAAGCGACTCGACTAGCCTTTTTGATTTACCCATCTTGAATCTTATCAGCTCGCGGTGGCGCCAAAAATGTTTTCCATCTGAAACTGATAGGGTGGTAAAATAATCTAGCCCTTTGAGGCTGTCTGGTAGCTTGACATCGAAGGGCAGCAAGTATTCTACTGTGAACCACTCATCGCCATCAGGGTAGTCTATTCCTGTTGAAATGTCGAAGTAGAGATGCAAAATGTCTTCTACCGTCATGCCATCGTCTAGAATTAAGGGATGCTTGACGCTTGACTTGCGATAGTCCATCTTTAGCAGCTCGGGCTCAAAGTAAGCCCTGATTATGGCTCGACGAAAGATTTCGTTTACCTCTTTAAGGTTCAAAGATACTCTATACCGCCTCATGGATATTATATAATCTTTGTAATAGAGGGTAAAATTTTGCAAGACTGCTTTTCTACAAGTGCGCAAGAGAGGTTCAAATATTAACTGCTTCTATTTGCAAATAGGTGTGTACTAAATATGTACTAAATATGTACTAAATATGTACTAAATACGCTCCTTTTTGCATAGACACACACACACACGCGCGCGCGCGCGCACGCACGCACATATCTATAACAAGATGTATAATCTAATTCACTCTCGCAGCTACATAAACTTATTTGAGATATCTGACTAGAAAGAATGAATACTCTCACACTGCGAGAATCTATTGGATACAATGTTTATACTACTAGAACTACAGGATAGTGTCACAAGGGATACTAGATTATATACACACACATGCAAAAATTCTCATTGCAGCCTGAGGAAAAAATGAGAGGATTATGATGGCATGATAAGAAAAGGTGCTCTTGTAATAGCTGCTATTATTGTAGTAATAGCCATTACAGTTGGGCTTTATGCTTCTGGAATGGATGATCAGATAACAATAGGAGGTGGTGGCGGAGGGGGGATAAATTCCAACATCGCAGAGGTAGTCATTAAATCTGATGTCGCTTGGTCAGCTGATATAAAGGATAGTGAGTCTAGGTCACATTTAGTAGACGGTTTTGGCGACAGAACAATACCAATAATATGCAACAGTGACGGCACGTACTCACTAACTGTGCAAAAGTCAGAAGGATCATCTGGTGGTACACTCAATGTAGAAGTGGTAAAAAAGGAAAGTGGCTCTCAGAGGTCAAGCACAACATCAGCTAATGGGATAATTTCGCTATCGGGGACTTGCTAATGTATATAGATATACAGGCTCCTAAGGCTAGTATTTGTATACGAGTTGTAGCTCGACGAGAGCGAAATTTACACTTTGATAAAGAATAAGAACGGAACAAAGATCAAAAGAAACCAAGAAATTTCGGATATACATACCTTTTATTAATTTCAGAGGGAAATAGATACGCAATACAATGAAAGAAGAAGAAGAAAACATCGGCATAGTAAAGCAACTGTATGATGCTTATAAGAGACATGACATTTCCTCTGTATTAGATATGTTTACCGATCATGCAGTTTTGCATGGACCTGCCCCTGCAGGAGTGCTCCCGTGGGGCGGCATTTACGATGGTCGAGGGAGAATTGCAGATTTCTTCAAAGCTCTTGGCGAGTCACTTGAAACCCTCCAATTTGAGCTGCGGGACTTTATAGCCCAAGGCAACAAGGTGGTAGTGGTTGGATACCAAAGGGGGCGGGCTAAGCCTACAGGACGACTATATGAGATAGAGTTTGTACATTTATGGTCTGTACGTGATGGGAAAATTTCAGAATTCTGGGTATACACTGATACGGCTGCCCTAGTGGAAGCCCTTCGCCGCTAAGAAGACCCCTTCTCAATGATGATCATTCCATTTTGAATGCGTGACGAGCGTGCAAAAAAAGTTGGTCTATATGGTTGCTTTGGCGCAACTAATTCTCAATTTGCCGCCGCTGTAGGCAACGATGCTGCTATTGGTGGCGGCGGCGGCAGCAACGCTGCGGAGCCCAGCTCTGCGGGGTATGAAATTGGTAGTAGCTATAATCTACCATGGTCGTCTGATGGAGCCGAAAAATGGCGCGGGGAGTGGGTTTCGAATATTCATTCTTTAGTTGAGGGTTCATGTATTCCATAGAAGGAATAATGCCACATAACTCGGATTTCTGTAATCTTCCTCTGTTCTTCTCGTTCTTTTTGTTTTTATTAAGGTAACATTTGCCTAATCCTTCTTATAGTTTCTTATTACATTTTACAAGGTATTAGTGAATTTCGCTATTAGTATTTATTGCTTACCAAAAGGTG
>JAICHI010000266.1 GCA_025922735.1 Nitrososphaeraceae archaeon
AAAGGCTTGGTACAATAAGGGCATGAGCTTGATGAACCTTGGCGAGTCCAAGGAAGAAGCGCTGCATTGCTTCGAGAAGGCTATAGAGATTAATCCACTTGACGCAGAGGGATGGCACAACAAAGGTACCATGCTTGTAATGGTGGGCAAAGACAACGAAGCACTGACATGCTACGATCGTGCGCTTGAGCTAAAGCCCGGGTACTCAAGAGCGTGGCAAAACAAAGGATATCTCCTTGCAAAGATGGGCAACAAAAAGGGCGCTAAAGAATGCTTCAAGAACGCCGTGGAAGCTGGCCTAAAGTAGTACAAGATAATTGGCTAATCTAGTCGTAGTCAACTATGTGGAACTGCATATGTCCAAATGTTTCAGAATGCCCTCTAAAGCTCTTATCTAGAGCTGCACGATTCGTGCCAACAATCTCGTAAGCACATTTACTGCATTTGGCTTTCATCGAGCTTGCAATCCCTAATCGGAAGAGGGATAAGTTGAGCTTGTTATATCTTAGCCTGTAACACGACTTACGACCATTATCTCCGTCCTCAATCGATTCCTGAGATGGAATTCTTGCTTATATACGGAATGACGGGTAGGACTGTCATGCTCAGCACAAAATCCGTAATCTTGGAGGGCTGCCAACACACTTGGGAAGAGGTTTCCTATGATGAGACGGCGAATCACGTCAGGCATGTCTCCTATGTCATGATGAATGGAGGAAAAGCAATGGGTTCGATAAAGACGTACATTTGCTCAAAGTGTGCGCTCATTCAAGAGTACGTCGTACCCGTTTGAAGATATTCCTATCCTAGGAATTTGTAGCGCTTGAGATGAAGCTATTCAGGTTATTGAAATGAATAGTAAAATTTCTTTTACATGAACCTTTTTCACCATAGATCGGCATTGCTTCACTGATAAGACATGGTATATACAGGAACTGTCATCTTGCCTTGGATAAAGATGTTCGGCGGCGCTAGTATGCTGCTTGGTATCATGCTAGTGATAAGCTATCTCTGATCGATGAAAAGAATCGCATGATTATCCAAGAAAGTAGCGTTAGGAACGTGGCCCTAAAGCATTCGTTAGAATATCAGAGAAGAAAGCAATAGAACAACCGTCGAGGGCCCTCGACTCTGAAATATTCATTCTTGAATCATCTCAATGAACCAAGAGATTGAGACTCGAAGGTGATTTCAAAGTCGGTTTATTGAGTTTATTTAAGCCGTCACCGAAAATTTGAGAGTGTTATGGCAAGAATTAATTATCTTGGTCAATGAAAAAATGTTCCACAGAATCGTGCCTTCCTAGCCATCTCTCTAAAATACCAAGTCGCTTTCTTTCCATCTAGGAACAAATCAAATGGCTATTTCAAGCTGCAGAGGATTTTGCGTACGCTACAAGGCGATAGATAGAGTAAACAACAGCCACTATCAAGCAGGCAACAAAAGATGCGCTCACTGCATGATATTTATCAAGTATTTTGGTTTGAGATGCCCTTGCTGTAATGGCAGGCTAAGGACTCATCCAAAGAGAAGAGATGCGGCCAGGGAGCTTGAGAGGACATCAAAGCAAATAGAAGAGTTGCAGCAGAAATACGATTACTACGCAAATGTCTATAGCAGAATAGCAGACATAATTGGTCATCATCCAGCCTCACAGCCCTCTGTACCTCTCGATTATGTGGAAAATGTTCCCCGACCCTCTCATAAAGACATTAGACATCAACGACAAGGCTTGACTGTTCGAGATTTGTAACTTATCACACTATCACTTTATCATGAAAATGTCAAGTAAAGACCGCTGGAATCAGCCTTTAGCTAATAGTTATAGAACTTTATCTGCGCAATGTATAATAATTAAAAAAAATTTCTGGGCAATACTTAATAGAGAAAGTGGTAAACATCGCGTGATATTTAGTAAATAGTCTAGACTCGATAATTGCGCGTCGCTATGGTTGTCTCTCGAAAGGATTTTCTGAAATTCATGGTAGCAGGAGGTACCGTTATAGCGTTGGGAAAACTTGCAGATATTGCTAATATTGCTAACACGTTCACTGGTAAATTTGTATCGTCAAGTGATGGTGCCTCATCCTCTACCTTGAGGTCAGCCGAGTTCATCCCGGTTGCGAATGCGCAATCTGCAGGTGCATGGACCGAGGGTCCCCCTGTTTTCGTCATCGCAGTTCACACTGCACTGCTGCCAAACGGAAAGCTGTTGGCAGTTTCGGGCTCTGGATACCACACTGCAAATATCAATGGACCATACGAGGCTAGGATGATAGATCCAAACACTGGCGATGAGGTGGTTTATACTTTCTCTGAGGACCTCTTTTGTTGTGGCCAGACCAATCTTCCGAATGGAAACATACTCTTCGCAGGAGGAACTGAGAATTTTGAT
>JAICHI010000267.1 GCA_025922735.1 Nitrososphaeraceae archaeon
AGGTATAGGACAACAGTAGCAATAACTACTATAGCGATTCCAACGGTAACAATTACAATTAGCCGAGTCATATACAGAGTTGCTATTATTAGAGGTCCTAGTTATTTATCTCATACAAGAGGTTTTGACAGCCAAAGGTGCATCAGCTTCACGCTCTTGCCCTGCTCCTGTTGTTGTTGTTGCTGCTGCTGTTGCATGATGCGGGGCTCGTTGCCTGTAAACTTAAAGTATGATGCTAACACAAGCGCCCAAGGCAGGATCTGCTTGTTGTCTAGCTTTGACTGGAGGCTCACTATGTTGTTATTTCTATCGTGTTTCAGTCCACCCAGACAGCTTATCTTGAGTGCAGAGTCAACTAGATCCATCATTTCGCTTGCGCTCATGCCAGATATCTTTAGACTACATCTTTCATCAATCACTTCAACAAGCTCCGCGGGCATGTCTAACCGGCTAATTGCGTATTCCAACATCTTTGCAGCTAGACCGTTCTCTACTATCCTTATTAGCTCTACTGCCTTTCCTGCCACCTCTGGTTGCATATCAAGCAGATATTTCATGTCACTTGCACTGCTCCACACCTCCTCGAAATTCTTTGCCTGCAGCATTGCAAATGAATCCGTCGAGGCAAAAAAAGCTGCCTTTCCATTACTGCTATCGATGGACACCATATAGCTAGAGTCAATAATTATCAGGTTCGACACTACTTCGGCCGTACGAAGCTCAACACCATCCGGCAGTTGGAAGACATTTTCGTTTCCGATACACTGAGAGCCAAGTATCATGCGCAGGCGGACTCCGGAGGTCAAAGCTCTAACAACAGATGGTTTGCACTGCGAGACTAGCCTCAATCCCCAAGGGTCAAGAGTTGCTGTGACCGAAGAGCGCGAGTCTGCTATAAGGCTACTTATCTTTTCAAGCGTGGAGTTTGCATCCAGTATGAAATACCTTCTTTCCTCAGAGCCCTTGGGCCGCTGGCTTTCATCGTTTATCTTTTGCAAAGAATCAACTATCTTCTTCATGTTCCTTACCCTACGATCATGTAAATTGACGATCTCAGCAAAGGCTTCCTCGGGTGGGATTGCACTGCATATAAGTGGTTTTTGCTTAGAGATCACGGCAAGCTTCTTTTTCTCCAGCTTTTTCACTGTTTGATAGACCTTAGTTCGTGGCAAATTGGCATAATAAGCTATTTCGCTTACCGCTAGCGATCCCTTGCCTATCATCGTAAGATAAGCCCTAGCTTCATATTTTGACAGGCCAAACTCTTCAAGGCTACCTGGAAGATCAATATTAGGGTCAGTCATCATCATGTTCTTAGCAAATGAAAACTAAAGGTAAAGCGGTTGGTCAAATAGATTGTGTCAAAGTTCAAAAAAATGCTGAGCTGTTACTATAGGCTACTGTTACCGCAGTTACAAATGGTTACGATACATAGTATGTATTATTTTCAATATCATAAGCCAAGTCAGCATGAATTCAAGGTGGGTAAAATCTGAATCAATACTCAATGGCAACGACGTCAATAGTAATAATAATCATGATCTAATGGCTTCCCTCCCCAAGCCTGGAGGGCCCCTAAAGCCGCGGCTGGATGCGGTGAGAAAAAAAATACAAGTACAGATCGATCGGTTAGAAGAGCTTCACAGCATACACAAGCTAAAAGATAATGAGATTTTAGGTAAGTTGATGGTCTCTATAAACGAGAATAATACACAGCATTCTACTCTACTTTCATCAGAATTAGCAAGAGCAAGACGACTCTCAAGAGTCTTGCTCCTCTCATCTGTTGCGCTTGAACAGCTCATATCAAAGCTGTCGTCAGCTTCCGACTTTGGCAATCTAGTGATCGTCTTGAGTCCTGCGATGGCTGTTGTAAAGAATCTGAGATCTTCGATCACTCCATATGTGCAGGAAATGGAGGGAGAGCTGGGCGTCATCTCGGAGCTCTTGAGTGGCATACTTGTGGATGCAGGCCAAGTGGGCGGCTTTACTATAAATTTTGAGACAGCTAATGAAGAAGCCGTACGACTCATAGGAGAGGCTTCGCAAGTAGTAGATCAGAAGATAAAAGAAGAGTTCTCCAAAGTGCCTGAGCTGCCAGTAATACCCCACATCAGATTTTCCTAGCCGGAGTTAAGTCTTAAGTGTTAGAGACGAGCTAGGGTAGGCAGACGGCACCACAATTTTTGACAGCGCAGTTTTTCGTCTTGTTTCCATAAATCTTGTGGTAACGATATCTTTGCTGTTCACCTATGATAGAGATACTTCGAGAAAGGAGAGAGAGAATTCTCCGCTATCAACTGTCAAACACAACGCCTGTGCATTGAATATTCTGCGTTCAACCCTTGAATCTCGGATCAACTTTATCGTGAGTAATA
>JAICHI010000268.1 GCA_025922735.1 Nitrososphaeraceae archaeon
AAGTTCATAAAGAATAACATTCTTCTTAACTACTCTGTTAAGTCCTTTGGCTTGATTTAGACATGTCATGTTATGCGCTTCCACAGCAAGTTGAGAATAGAATAGAGAATGGTCGGGTTTCGATGCAAATAAAACGAATGTGAAGCGAGTGGTAATGCAAGCCACGGCATTGTTTTGATCGCTATCACCACTACCACCACCACACCGCCGCGTGAATTTACATCACAAAGGTCTTGATACTGTAGTTGCCTCGTATATCCATACACAATAATAATAATACTATCCTCGAATATAACGTTCAGTGCTAAGATTTAAGTGACTTCATACTTGTAGGAAAAAAGGGGATGAAGTGAGTTTGCTGCTCCAGGCTGAGCAAAAAGCAATGAAGATCTCGCGACGAACTGACCCTAATCTTTTTTCAAAAGGTCTGTCTGTCAAGCTTAATGCAAGATTGCATTTCTTTGTGCCAATTTCTAACCCATTGTCCCTAATAATCCTGCAAATCTTGCTTTTGCAGCATAGTATTCATAATATTATTCCTCTTAACCCTTAACAGTGACATCTATGACAGAATAATATCTTCATATAAAAAGACATAGTTAGCCATTGCTCAGAAAGGCGTTCCTGCATAAAACAATTATTAATGCATGTCTGCTCTATATTCTGCTGTTAGAATGGAAATAGTTTATGATTACCCTCTCTACCGGCCCCCATCAGAGGCAGACTCTACGATATTTCAAGTGACGCTTGGTTGCTCCTTCAACAAGTGTTCATTTTGTAATATGTACCGTACCAAAGAATATGTCGAGCGACCTTGGGAAGAAATTAAGTCCGAGATCGACATGGCAGCGAAGTTCTACCCAGATACCCGTAGGATCTTTCTGGCAGATGGTGACGCGCTTAACCTTCCCAAGGACAGGATGATAGAGATTCTAAAGTATCTCTGGGCAAATTTCCCAAGCCTTGAAAGGATTTCATGTTATGCTATGCCAATGAACATTCTACAGAAAAAAGATGATGAACTCAGGGAAATAAGGGCTGCTGGACTCCACATGATGTATGTCGGAATCGAAAGTGGAAACGACATTGTGCTTAAGAAAGTAACGAAAGGCGCGACCCACAAAACAATTCTGCAGGCATGCCAAAAGCTCAAGCGCCACGGGTACATTCTGTCTTGCATGGTAATCCTTGGACTGGGAGGCAAGACCTATACTAAAGAGCATATCGCAGACACTGCTCACATACTGAGCGAATCATCGCCTGACTATGTTGGGGCGCTGACGCTCCACCTCGAAGAGGGTATATACGAGGAATTCATGAACAAATTCGGAGAGCCATTTCTGCCACTCGATGATTTGGACATTCTAGACGAGCTAGAAAGGCTAGTCGTTGACTTCAAGCCCAAAAGGCAGGTGATATTCCGAGCAAATCATGCTTCAAATGTATATTCCATAGGCGGCACAATACCTGAAGATACAGAGAAGCTGCTTGTTTTGATAAATAGCTTGAAATCCCACCCAGATATGCTCAAGCCCAAGTACCTCAGGCGTTTTTAGTAGCCGTAAGCCGAGAATAACTTTTTTGTTGTTCTTCTTGTTGCTTTGCCGTGCCGTCTGTTTAGCTATTGTGGTCCTTACACATTATTTTGAGTTTTTCCTTGCTCATTTTGCTTGACGTCACTTATCTGCTCGCTCTTCTTAGATCTTATGCAGTATGTTTTTCAAACTTTTCGATATGCGTGTACCCCGCCACGTTATGTGAATTTAGCCCGCGGAGACGATACAATCTTTCTTTTGCTCGCTCACCTGACAACAACCCAGAAACCTATAACTTTTTTTCAAACCTTCTTTAGGCTCTGTAAGTCATTTGCTTTCTTGAAAGAGGAATTGTAGCGCTGTTGTAAAAGTAATACTTTTGCTGTTGATTACATGAACAAAAAGACGACAACTGCTAATACCAGAACAAAGGGGGCAGTTCGATCGACACAAGATTTTGTCCTTGATAGAACAGGAGTGCAGCTCAAACGCATTCATATGTGCTTAGCAGCGATAGAATTAATAGCCTGACAGGATATTTTGGTTCTATTGTACCGCGGGGAACTAGAAGTTCAGGCCAAAAGAAAGGCGCTGGCGGTTTTGCAGGATGAAATCACAAAAATCTTGAACTCTTCAAGGGATTTATCAAGTCTGACCACTTCACTCGTCAAAGGAGACGAAATGAATAGCCATCAATGTCTTGAACGCATGAGAAAGACCGAGGAAGAGGTCGAGAACCTCTGTAGGAACATAACACGCGACGTTGCCGAGATAGGCAGTCTCATGGCAAACAGGGAAGACATCTTAAGGACTGCTTATATCATTGACGATATTG
>JAICHI010000269.1 GCA_025922735.1 Nitrososphaeraceae archaeon
TGAAAAGATGAATTCACTTTATGAGCGAGACCTGAAAGACCATGTCTATGCTGTAGCAAGAGGCGCCAAGATAATTTAAGTAAAAAGCCCTCTGGGGAAATATCGTCAACTGATGGTCCACTATTCATATTACCACAATGCAGCGAAGCGAAGAGAAAAGAAAGAGAAAAGAATTTCCATATTACCTAGCTATTGCAGGGATTATTATTATTCTTATTATATTGGAATCTTTTTCTTGCCTTGGTTGCAAGGTTTAGTAATCACAGTGTAAAAAAGTTCTTGTGTGATCGCAAGACATAAGTTTGAGCGAGTATCTATTTCATACATGTCTTTTTTCGGCCCTCCGAGCAGTCCCAGTTATAATAAGAAAAAGTATGAGCACCTAACACTTGCTATCCGACAGACGGTGCTTGAGCGCGCGCACAACCGGTGTCAGAAATGCAGCGTCAAGTTCAGCCCCCGCACACCGCCGCAGTTTGAACACATTAATGGCTCTCTAAAGGACAATAGGCCGGTCAACCTACACGCTCTTTGCTCTGAATGTTTTAAGTCAGTAGAGAATAAAGAAAAGAACAAAAAGGGAATATTTGGCAGGATGCGCAATATAGTAGGCTAGCAGAATAGTCTAAATATCTCATCTGGATTGAATTTAGCGAAATGGGTATCATTTTGATGCAACTCATTTGCGATACCTGTGGGAAGGTGCTATTGGAAAAGCGTGGTGTGAGCGAAGAAAAGTTTCCCATAACAAACGAAGAGGCTCAACAGCTAGATAAAGAGCACAGAGGCCATGAGTGCCATATTGAGCCAGTTGAAAAGGAACAGTAAATTACAACTTGATTGTCAACGATGCAAAAAAGTAGCATTGAGGATCGTGTATGGCTCAATCTTTTTGTTATTGCACTTGACGCCTACAGGCATGTGCAGTGCTCTGTATATCCAATATTGTAGAAATAAGAATGGATTGTGGATTCGCAATATATGGCAATATCTGGGCAAATGCAATGTCCTCCATAGTAGTAGTAGTAGTAGTGAATATCCATATGGATAAAAAAATGGTTGTAGATGTGCGTGTGCGTGCATGAATATAACAGGATCAATACTCTCTCTCCCTGTTTTTAGGCAATACCATACAAGCTAGAACATTGATTTATTTCTCACCTTTCTTTTATTATAGCGGTGCCAAGCTAATAGACACAGTGAGCAACAAGCCAATCTCTTGGTTCAAGGACTTTATCGGTGTGGGCTACCGCTACCATGACATCTACATGAATGTCATTCCACTCTTTGAGGATAAGGTTCCTGCAAATCGGTTATGGAAAAAAACAATCGATTGGTGGCCAGATGATGAAATAAAGCTTAGATTTGTAGAGCAGAATGACAACTACTGGCTGATAATTTATGGCGGCTCTACTTATAAAGACGACAACACTGGTTTTGTAAAGAGGGTGCAAGTGTCTGACAATTACAAGCGGTTTAAAGCAGGATATGAAAAGAAAGCAATCTTGCGTTTTGGGATATACAAAGAAAATCCCAAGAAAAAGGACGACGGCAGAAAGTATGACCTTGAAATTTTAAAGAAATCAAAATCGATTTATGATATCGCATTCTTGAAGTACGAGGAGCTTTCGCCGGAAAGCATTGAATGGCAGTGCATAGAGGAAAACAAATGAAAAAAAAGTTCAGCTGTGTGCAAGGGTGCTCTGACTGCTGCATCTACAGAGAATACTATCCCTCTTTTGAGTATGGCAAGATAGGGGTCCTTGTACTGCCTGAGGAGAAAGCTGCAATAGAGGCCCTTGCAAAGAACATGGGCGTCAGAATCAGAATAATTCCGCGCCTTGCAGTTGGTAAAAATTCACCGGACAAGATAATCGCCTATCAGATGATGGGCAAGAATGAGGATGGTAACCTCTGCCCGTTCCTTGATGTTGAAAGTAACGAAAGGTCTGCTCATGGTGGATTTAAATGCAAAATATACTCCGACAGGCCGCTTGCATGCAGAGCATACCCTGTCATCGATGCAACAGACAAAACTGCTAGATTTGATCCACATTGCCAGTTTTGCAAGAAATTCTCGACCACGAAAGGTAGCAGCGAAGGCCTACAGCAAGAACTTGAAGCGCTTGCCAAGATCAGAGCTAGTGTGACTGCAGACGATACTGTTTCTATCTGGCGCTATGCAACTGCCACTGGGAGAGCGAATGGCTTGCTATCGGAAGGCTGGATTCTCGAATCCTATTAGTAGCCATACTTTTAGTAAAGCACCTGCTCATTTTTTTTGACGAGTAGGATTCTATTCTGAGGTATCAGTGCAAAATTTTCCGATAGCTTTAGAAATTCTTGCAGTGGGACTTCTACA
>JAICHI010000270.1 GCA_025922735.1 Nitrososphaeraceae archaeon
ATATACACAGGGAAATGAATCAGGGTGCAAATGCCGGCAATGCACTAGAATGTCAGGTTTGTTATCCGTCTTTGCATCAGGACAGTTGTGATGGCTACAACAGTCCAGACCTTGTTTTTCAACATTTAAAGAACAAGTTATCATGAAGTTATCAATACCTCTCAACCTATTCCCGTTAGTGCCATTTGTACCGTCCCTATCTCATGGCCATTATCGTTGCTAATATGTCTATTCTAGATTTTCGTCATAACTTCCCCTCGCTGCCGCCGCTGCATCTTTGTTATTGCAAGATAAATGACTGAAGCGGCAGCGAGGCTCGGGATTGTCGCACCTATAGCCGGCAGCTGCGGTATGTAGATGGGCGAGAGGGGAGACAGTATGTAATTTAGCAGAACCCCAAGAGTCCATGCAATTATTGCAGGTACTCCTATGCCTAGCCCATTTTGACGCACATAAAGCATCTGCTCTGTGTATTTTTGCCTCTTTACGATATAATAGTCTGTGAGCACGACTCCAAAAAGTGGAACAAATATTGCTCCTATCAAAAGCAAGAACACTTCGTACTGCTCGATAGAAACCACCATCGCCAGTATAGCACTGAGCGCGGTGAACCCAACGATAAGGTACTTTTGGCTAATCTTTGGAAATATGTCCTGTGTTGATACCGATGCAGAATATACATCTGCAAAGGCATTGTCGGCTTCATCAACTATCAAAAGCAGCATCAGAAAACCAAAAAATATGGCCTGTATGGCAGCCATAATCGCGAGGACGTCGGATGTTCCAATCAGAATGCCGCCAAAGTAAAACAGAATGTTTGTCATCGTAAAACCAATGAACGTTCCCCACAGCGCGCTTTTGCTTTTCTTGGAAAACCTGTTGTAGTCAGCGACAAGGGGCATCCAGGATACCGGCATTGCTATAACAAGGTCAATTGCAGAGAAGAACGACAAGCCTTCCCCGGGAGACGAAATAAGAGCGGTAATGTCTGCAGAGTTTATTAGATTGATAATTATTATTGCAGACGTCCCATATGCTATCCACACAGCAAACTTGCCGAGCCACTGCCTTACGACATTGAGCGGTCCTGCAATTCCAAGAAGCGCTACAAGCACTCCAAATATTGCTGCCCAAAAATAGTAAGGCATCATACTACCGGTCAGCATATCTGCTGCCCTTGCCATTATCATAATTTCAAATGTCGTCCACCCGACTAGCTGCAGAATATTGAGTATTGCAGGCAGGTACGAGCCCCTGATGCCAAATGCCGGCCTCATTGTTATGAGCGACGGTATCCCGTGATCACTTCCTATCTTGCCTGCTAAGGCTAGCAGGATAGATCCTACCACCGAGCCGACAATGATTGCAAAAATGGCATCAAGAAAGCTTGCTTTGGAAAGAAATGAGCCGGCAGAAAGAACCAGCAGTCCAACACCGAGGCTCGACCACAGAATGAAGTAATCTAGCCCGCCAAGCATCTTGTGCTTGTCCGGCACTGGCTTGATGCCCCATTCTGGTGTTCTTAGCGGTACCAAACTTCATCGATCACAAAAAAGCTAGCATCAATAATAGTCTATTGTTTGAGAACTCTAGGTATATCCATGAACATCTCTGATGACCGAGCACACACACATATTTTCTTGGTATATTCTATAGTTTTATAGGCTCAACTTTGACCGAGCCACTAAGGTTCTTATTTTTTGATCGAAAAAGACTTCGATGTAGTCGATCTGAGATTCGTATGCGTGGTAGTATGGTTCGTTATTGACTCGGAGTTTATAGCACCAATTTCTGAATCTTCTAATGAAAGATTCAATGTTCTCCGAGAGTACTACTTGCCGTGAAGAAATTCTCGGCCAGTTTTTTTGGAGATCATATATCGTCTAGCTAGGTCTTGAATTCATCCGAGTCCTTTGATTATACGGCAGCCCTGCCTAAGAATGAATGAAGAGAATGGTCCAATCCTTAGACCATTTTGACATGATCTGATCGTGGCAAAGTGCTATTAAAGAAATAAGTAAATCTTGTATCATCATAATACAACAGATACAGCATTGATTATCCCCCCTGCTGTTGAAGAATTTATAGAAAGAGCAAGAGTTGCAAGGTTAGCAACAATAGATTCTGAATTCAAGCCCCACTTGGTGCCAGTAGTCTTTGTATTTAACGGCAACCATTTCTTTATACCAGTTGACGAAAAAAGAAAAACAGCTAAACCTGAGAAATTAAAAAGGATAAGGAACATACAAGATAATCCTAACGTTACCCTGCTGATCGACGAATATAGTGAAGATTGGACGAAATTGGCCTTTGTAATGATACAAGGGAAGGCATCGGTCGCAAC
>JAICHI010000271.1 GCA_025922735.1 Nitrososphaeraceae archaeon
ATATTCATAATCTGTTGGTAGGCATTACATCAGAAAGGCTTGTAGAATATGAATTTGTTGCCAGAAACCTTGTATCGTCCAAAAAACAAGCAGCTATACTTGATATTGGCTCTGGGAGTTCCTTACTTGCGAAAGCGATAGGTGAACTTGGAAAAGGAAAATGGCAGGTGTTTAGGATCGACATTGCAGAATCAAATTGTGATGCAAGGATGGACGCAAGGATGACTGGATTTCGCAAGGAAGTGTTTAGTCAAGTGATCTGTATAAGCACAATCGAGCATATTGGCATCGGAATCAATAGCGGTGACGACGACGAGGATGGGGACCTCAAGACAGTCAAAGAGATCCTACGTATATTGAAGAAGGGAGGCAGCGCTATAATCAGCGTCCCTTATGGCAAGATCAAGAAACTTAATTACAGAGTCTACGACAGACATGCACTTTCTAGGCTTGTTGCTGTGGATAATGAAGAATTTTCAGTAGCAGCAAAGAAGGAATTCTACTGTTACGATGCAGGTAAATGGAAGAGGTGCAGCCAAAGCACTGCAGACAGGAATATAGCAGATGATGTGCACGCTCCTTTACACTTTCATAGCATGACATGTGCCTGTATATTGCTAAGAAAGCGCTGAATTTTTAAAGGCAAGTGTAATTTTACAAGAATGGTGTGGACGACAGACATTCATTCACAGGAAGAAAAATTGATCCTCCAATAGTTTCTGCGAACATGACTGTACGGCAGCTGATTAATTTCTATGGCTCAACGGGTTACAATGCACGCAGGTTAGCCGAAGCAGCTGAGATGCTGAAAGAGATGATAGACACTGATTCGACTGTGTGTTTAACTTTGGCAGGTGCCATGACCCCGATAGGCATTGGTAGAACTATTTCTGCCATGATAGATGCCGGCTTTATCGATTGGATAGTATCTACAGGCGCCAACGTGTATCATGACCTGCACTTTGCTTATGATTTGCCGGTGCGTCAGGGGCATTTTGACGTTGACGATGATATCTTGTATTCGAAACAGATAGTGAGGATTTATGACGTCTACATAAAGGAGATGGGAACACTCCAGGCTCAGGACATAGTTGTGCAAAGAGAGATCAAGAGAGCCAAAAACATAATACCTCAAAATGCGTCCACGGCTGACATTGCCTATGCGCTTGGCAAGGCGGCCAAAGAAAATGGTAGATATCCTGAAAAGTCGTTCCTTGTCAAGGCATATGAGCACAAGGTGCCCGTCTACATGCCTGCAATAGGCGACTCTTCAATAGGACTCAATATGCTTCCACTCTTGTTTGAAGATAAGGGCATTCTCCCCAACGTGATACTTGATGTAGCAGAGTCTGCCGCAATACTGTGGAAGAGCGAGCGCTCTGGGGGGTTGGAGCTTGGTGGCGGAGTCCCAAAGAACTTTTTCCAACAAACTGGCCCAGCACTTCATCAAATATTGAAGATAAAGGAAGGTGGCCAGGACTATCTCATCCAGTTGACAGATGCACGACCAGACACAGGCGGCCTCTCCGGTGCCACATTACAGGAGGGCAAAAGCTGGGGCAAGATCAAGACATCTCACAAAGACAACATCATAGTGTACGGCGATTCATCGGTGTACTTCCCGTTGCTCTGCTCATACGTTATGTCTGTGTGCAAGCCAAGGAATCAGAAGCAGATATACGATAAAAAGAATGTCTGGATAGAAGAAATGAAACGGATATACTTCAAGAATAAGAAATGATCAGATATAGCTTTCAGCCTTGGATATCCACCTACCGGCTTTTTTGTTCATCTCTATTTGGCCAACAAGCTTACCATTAGAATAGATCTTACCGTATTCAGAGGAGCCTCCAAACATCGCTGACAGTAGATCGCGCTTTTCATGGTAGCCTGATTCGATCACTTTGGCGCGCAGCTGTTTGCTTGCTTTCTGAATAATATTGCGCGCATCAGACCAGTCACCACTCCAAGTCATCATTTCAAAGCTGCCGAACTTGACAGTCTGCATAGAATAGCCAGTTAGCTTGCATTCAAACTTGTAGTTGTTCTTTTCTGCGTACGAATTTATCCACTCGATTGCTTGTTGCGCCTTCCGATGCTCTACTGCAAAGCTGTCTGCTCCAGCCAACGGCTGTTTTGGCGCTTTTGATGTATTTATTCTGAAACCTTTAAGTCAAACACCCTCCAAAAAGAATGGAAAGCCTGGTGCAGGGACATTATTGCAGCAGAGAGGAGAGATCATCAATTTTTAGCCCAGCTGTCCCACACACAACAGGATGTGAGGGTAGTGCCTTGATGAACTCACGTTGTATCAATAACTGTTATGCACTGCA
>JAICHI010000272.1 GCA_025922735.1 Nitrososphaeraceae archaeon
CCTAATGCGCATGTGGTGGAGGTGCACTACCTTTAGACAACGCTTCATTGAATGTGCCAGCGGCCTTTTCATGAAACTCTAGATTTGCCTGGTCGACCTTGATCGCCTGTGGCGGGCACACTGACACGCAAGCCATGCACCAGATGCAATCATGCTCTCTGATTGGATCTGCCTTGTCTGTATAGTCTTTGCGTTCTTCTTTGACCCCGCTGCCTGTACCTGCGCTTGTAGCATTTGCCACCTCAACTGCAGGAACATCATTCTCTGTTCTGTACCACTGAAATACCTGCACTGGACAGGCTTCAATACAGGCGCCGTCAGCAACACAAGAGTCCCAGTCGACAGCTACCATTGTCCCATGAACGCCTAGAGGAACTATTTCTTCTCCTCTTGTTTGATATGCAGATTTGACCTCCTCGTTTTCTAAAGCCTCTTTGGCTGTCCCAGGCCCCCATACAAAATGAAAATGCTCTCCGTCTGCGTGCTGGTGCTTGCCAATTGGCTGATGATTTTTTGGAAAGTCTGGATCTATTGGCATGTTAATATACCTACGTAAGACACATTACTAATATGGGTTACACACCCAGCTAACGACTTTACGATTTTACTTTTGATTCAGGTATATATTGATGGATGATCCCTATCCAACATAGCTGAATGTCTGAAAGTGCGATCTTCAAAAACAAGTCCAAATTGTCACCACGCTACTTACCAGAAGAGTTACCGCATCGCCAAGCCCAAATTCAGCAAATAGTACACGTGTTTTCTGATGCGCCTAAGGATCCTGACAGATTTCCCCTTGCTGTTTTGCAAGTAATAGGTGCAGCGGGCATCGGCAAGACGTCCACCGTCCTTAGATCCTCCAAGATCCTTGAAGAGCTGTTTGCAAAGAACCGACTGACATTAAAGAGTGTATACATTAACATGAAGTTGCAAGGGGGCAACAAATTTGCGATATATAGGTTCCTGCTTGAGCGGATTGCCCCAGAGCTTCCCGCCCAAGGCCTTAGCGCAGAAGAAATGTTGCGCTGCCTCTTGCAATATTTGAGACAAAACAGGCAGTATGCTTTAATCATCATAGACGAAATCGATTATCTGATAAAGAGTAGCAAAGACGCAGGTATCATTTACGATCTGACACGCTTGAATGAGTATGAGCTTGACAAGCCCTGCAATGTTAAGGGAGTAATATTCATCGCTAGGAGCATGGAATTTTATAGCAAACTTGATGCGGCAGAGCTGAGCACCCTTGGAAAGATTCCAATGGAATTTTCTCCTTATACAATGCAGCAAGTCAGTGACATACTAGAGAGTCGGGCTGCTGAATCATTCAATCCAAAGGCAATAGGTTCAGACGTTATTGACAAAGTTGCTACCATTACAACGTCAGCTGAGGTAAATAGCGACGTAAGATATGCTCTTGATCTGCTATTGTACGCAGGCAACCTTGCCGAATCTGACGGCTCAGGGAGGGTCATGCTTGATCACCTTCGCAAGGTGCACGGCCAGATCCACCCATCAATAACATCGGAGGAAATCGAGCAACTATCGAAGAACCATCTCGTAAGCCTGATGGCTCTAGTACGTGCACTAAGGAGCAAGAAAAAGCCCTATGTCGGGCTCAAGGAGGTACGTCTGTATGCTTCCGAACTTGCCGACCAACTAGGAATGAAAAAGATTGACATTGAAGATTACCTTGAAGATCTAAGGGAAAGAAAGCTGGTGGACATCAAGTCGCTTAAAGCAATAGGACTACATGGCGCGTCGCTTGCGGAATTGGAACCAGTACTCATGAGGAAGGTCAAGGGTGAAAAGTAGTCTAGTGTCACAAACGATGAACAGTAAGCAAATTATAGAGATAGGTCTTGGAAGCATTGGCAAGATCAAGATAATGAAGGCTCTCGCTGAAGAGAACAAACTGGCAACAATCTATGTGCTTCATAAGAAAACTCATTTGAAGCGCGAAGATATCAAGAACAACATTAGCGACCTCGTAAAGATAGGATGGGTTACTCACAACAAGTACGCGAATGTGATGTATGGGATAAACAGAGACAATAAATATGTCAGCGAATTAATAGAGTTCTTTAATGATGTCGGCTACATTGGTCAGCAATGAAAATCGGATTCCGCAAAAGCAGTTAGATCATTAAATTCAATTGGTTAACGGATTGCTTGTTTTTTATTTGCAATACCGAATTATGACGTGGTGAAGGTTGTGAGGAAAATGTTAGATTACACCTTTTCTGGCTGAGAAAGCAGAGGGGGAAATCCATCTAACCATAGAAATTGATATACCTGTCATCCCTGTCCTGATTTTCGATAG
>JAICHI010000273.1 GCA_025922735.1 Nitrososphaeraceae archaeon
ATTCGTCAACGTCATTGCCACTCTCCGAATACACAACAATAACTCCGAACTTGCCCTTTCCGTTGTGACCTCTTGCATAGTACCCCCAGAAGGTGTCAGGCAGCCGCTCAAAGTTGGACTTGTTGTTTGAGACCCCAATTAGGTTCTTGGCTATTGTGTCTAATATTCTCACTGAATCTTCAGCTTCTATCATCAACATTATACTGGCTTGACTGCCAATTTAATAATCCCTACAGAAGTTCAAATATTATACTTGCCAGGCATGACAACAAGTTATGAGAGCAAGATGTGGCCACTACTAGCTTTCTACGTCTTAGCCAAAGACACACTAGGGGTGGGCTTTGCATGAAATGCCATTCCAACTTTGCATATCCTGTAGAGCGTAATGAAAAGCAGGGGGAGACGCTGCTGTAGAATAATACTGGTTCTCAATGATAAGGGTAAACATGTCTGAGAGGAGAGGAGACACCGACTGCCTGATCGACCACCTGATCGATTTCCATAAACACAAGCTGGTCGAAATTCCATCAAAAGACGGCGTTATGTTCACAAGATGCTTTTCATGTTACGCTCAATAATGACCTTTAGATGCGCACAGAAAATGGGTTACCACTATAACACCCTTTCTACCAGCTCAAAGACCTTGTTCATTGAGGGGGGTTCGCCGTTTGGATCCCTTACATAGAGCGATGCACAACAGTTGGCGAACAGCAGTCGCTCTTGTGGATGCAGTTCTGCAAGGTAACCTACAATATCAGCCGCATCCCAAGTGTCTCCTGCGCCAGTCAGTCTTTTTGCCTCGACCTTAATTGCATGTGAAAATGTACTTTCTTTGCCGTTTGACCACGCTGCTCCTATCTTTGTATGGAGGTCAGTGCTGATACCCACTCTTTCGGCGATTCTTTTGGCTACCCCCTTGACCTCATCAGCACTGTAACTGGGTCCAAGGGGGCGGCCAAAACCAAGTGCATCAGCAAGCGAGTTACACTCATTTTCGTTCATGCTGAGGCAGTCAGTCAAGCTTGCAAGCTTGGCAAGTGAGTCGCGAAAATCGTGCTTTCTTGTCTCAATGTCAGCAGGGCTAATAAAATGGAAGGCACTGGGGGAATTCTTGAAAGAAAATTCTGCCAGCTCTGTTCCCTTGAGATTACTGGCCCAGTTGACTATCATCACCCCATCAGCATTCTTCAATATCGTCCTGTCTGCTTCTGAGCTTATCCTCTCGGAACCAAAGTTTGCATTGTCTCCTATGTCGCTCACCATCACGTTTACATGTGTGTCTTCATAAGGAAACTCAAAAGATGTAGTGAGACCGCTTCTGCCGCTAGCTATTCTAAGTGTAACCTTATCACCAAACTGTGAAAATGTCTGCCTTATCATTGTAGCGCCTAATTCGTCAGCAACCGTAAAAAGTGATACTTTGGCGCCCAGCTTTGCAAGGCAGTACGCTACATTAACAGCATTTCCACCCTTGACATCCGTTGTGGGGATGCCCCTGACGCTTCCACCTCCAACCTTTGCCTTTTCGGTAAGCGTATGAAAAAAATTCTCCTTTGACTCGAGTCGGATTATGCGGTCAACGAAAAAGTCAGGCATAACTACTATGGAGCCTATGAGGCTTAGCTGTCTCAACTTGTCAATTATTTCCACAGATGCTCAAGATGGTTATAGGTGTATATGATATTTTATGAGAAAGAGATGAGGAGAATTGAGGGCTTACTTCATATCCATGTCCGCGGGCGCCACTCCTTTCGCTGCCATCTGGCAGATTATGTAATATGTTGTCTATGCAAGCAAGACACATGTCACCGATCTCAAGAAGGATTAGTAGTATAACCTCTTCATAGCAGACTTTTGAATGTTAGTAGATGCTTCTACATTTGAAGCTGTTTTTGCTTCTCATCGAATTTCATGCGAAAGCGAGGAACATTTATTATGAATCTTTCATGCGTTCCCTCGCCTATTTTTTCAATCTTATCTCGCGCCTCTAGCTTGAACGTGACGCGCCTGCCATCCACCGATACCACCGTTGCCTTGAAGAATACCTCGGCTCCAACGGGGGTAGGAGCAAGATGTTCTATTTTGACAACCGTCCCAACCGAGTCCCATTCAGAGTCGGGTATCACCTGCTCCTTGAGAAGAAGCCGGCATGTCTCCTCCATCTCAGCTATCATGGAGGGTGTGGAAAGAACGTTTTCGCCTTTCCAGAGAAAGCTAGTAGTCTGGTTTGAATTGACTGTTATAGTGCGTTCTTTTGAGGCGCCTATCTTGACAGCAAAGTCCACCATGCATTA
>JAICHI010000274.1 GCA_025922735.1 Nitrososphaeraceae archaeon
ACAGGGCAGCGCAGCCTCTGGTTTATCAGCTGTCCGACAGGGCACGCTGAGCAGCTAAGCTGCTTAGGATAAGTCCTGAAAGCATCTAAGGACGAAGCCTTTCCCGAGAAAAGACAGCCGTCCGCAAGGAAAAGGGCGGCCATAGAAGATGGCGTTGATGGGATGGAGGTGTAAGCACCAAGCTTCGGCGAGGTGTTCAGCCTGCCATTCCCAATAGCCCAATGCACTAAATCAAATTAGTCTGTGCCATCGATCGTTGGTGGTAAGCCACAGACGTAGCAGTGGCAACAGATACACCAGCCATCTTCTCGCAGCCTCCGGAAACACGCAAAGAACAATAACGAACAGGAATGTCACGACAAGCAAAAATCCTGTGATCTTATCCACGACGGTTGCGTCAATTTTTCTAATATTAATTAAATAAGAAATTAACGAACCATTAAATCTGGGGATATGAATGCTTCATTCTGAATGGAATGTCTGGAGTTTGCATATCACACAAAGAAGATGTGGACGGCATATGTTCTGCTGCAGTTGTCAAAGCAGCCTTTGATATATCAAAAGTAATACTCGTAGATTATGCCAACCTCATCTCAAGACTGGAAAAGACGGCTGCAATGCTTGATAACATCGAGCAATTGTTCATATGCGATCTGGGCTTGTCAAAAAAAAATGAGCAGAAATTCGCGGAATTGCTTGACAGAATAGTTTCTGCAGGAACAGAAGTGATCTACATCGATCATCATGATATTAGCAAAGAAACACTACACACACTTAAGAAAGCAGATGTGACGCTCATCCGCACAATTGAAGAATGCACAAGCATGCAAGCTTATACAAAATATAAGAAAAAACTCCCAGAGCATGCGGCATTTCTTGCAGCAATGGGTGCGCTAACAGATTATATGGAGAACAAACCTCTAGCTTCAGCCATAGTTTCAAGATTTGATAGGCAGTTCTTGATGCTTGAGTCGACCGCGTTGTCATATATGATATCTGCGAACCAGCACGACGATGCCTTTCTCATAAAGATCGTTGAGACACTTTCGAAGATGAAGTATCCCCATGACATCAAAGGCGGTTTCGAAATCGCAGAAAAATTTGCAAAAAAAGTGGCAAATGCCGTCGAGTCAATACAGGAATCAGTTGTTAAGTTGGACAATATTGCCTACGCCCCGAGTGCAGTGGAGCTTTCATCGAGCATGGTAGTTAATTTCGTGCTTGGCTCTTCTGGCAAGCCTGTTGCCATGGTCTACAAGCTAAAGGACGATATCAAGTCATATGTGCTCTCAATACGAGCGTCAGCCGACTGCAAGGTGCATCTAGGCAGACTAACAAACGAGTTCGCATCAGAGCTTGGAGGAAGCGGAGGCGGTCACGACAGAGCATGCGGCGCAGTAATTCCAAAGGCTAACCTTCAAAAATTTATAGAAACGCTTAACAAAAAGATTAGCTGCTAAAATTTGGTTAGTTCAGACAATACCGACTACCATTATCTCTGGTGAGGCTGAGACCATGCTCTTTGGAATGCTTCTTCTAGTAGGACGTTGATGGAATAAGAAAGGCTAGTGGTATAAGACCACTCCACTCCTGCACATGCCACTAAACCTCAGCTATAAACTCCAACTCCACAGTACTCGAAAGAGGCAGACTGCTTACGCCTACAGCTGACCTTACATGCTTTCCTTTTTCGCCAAAGATATTTACTAGCAGATCCGAGGCCCCATTGATTACCTTCGCGTGGTGAGCGAATGAAGGGTCGCAATTAACAAATCCTGTGACCTTAATAACTCGCTTGATCCTATCCAGGCTGCCGAGTGACGACTTTAAATGTGCAAGCGCATTAATAGTGCACAGCCGCGCGGCCTCCTGAGCCGCCTCTATAGAGTCAACCTTGCCTGTGAACTTGACGTGTTTGCCTTCTATTGGGATCTGCCCGGCCACGAAAGCGAGGTTGCCAGAAACTACCACAGGCACATATGACCCTGCCGGCTCTGGTGGAATAGGAAGGCTGATACCAAGGGAAGCAAGCTTTTCTTCTATCATACGATTCAACCCTGTCTTCTACTCTATTATTTTACTTTGCTGTAAAATACTACAATATTTTACATAGGCTATTGACTGATTCGTCGCAGGCGTCATGAGAATCTTTTTTACTATATTCACCAGTTGAAGTTGTGTGACGAATAACAAGAGGCAGATGTAAAAAGACGGGAATACAATTTACCCTTCATCTATATAATTAAAATTCGTCACGAGCAGACAGAGATTGTGAGTTCTAAGAATAACA
>JAICHI010000275.1 GCA_025922735.1 Nitrososphaeraceae archaeon
GCCACGGCGGCAGCTGCGCCACTTGCTGCAATGAGTGTTCCCCATGTTCTAAGTGATCCATTACCCCTATATCTGAAAAGCATGCCCAGTCCGAACAAAAGTATGCCGTGCCCAAAATCGGCAAACATCAGTCCGTAAAAAACCGGCCAAACAAAAGCGATAATAGGCGTAGGATCGACTTCGCCGTACCTCGGTATTCCCTGAGTTTCAGTTATCACTTCAAAGGTGCGAGTATACGACTTGTTTGTAAGAAGCGTGGGCAGGATTTCTTCTTCTTCTTCTCCTTCTCCTCCATGCTTGTCAGCGTGCAGATGCACGTCCTCGATTACGCTGACATAATCCTTAGTCATGCTCCTAAACTTCTTTTCCATCTTGTCTGGAATGTAACCCTGAATTAGCGCAAAGTTGCGAGTGCCAGCTGGCTTCCTAGTAGTTTCAAGCACGTCCTTGGCAACCTTGGCTGCTTCATGCAAAGAAAGAACCTTGGTCAAAAGCGATTCCTTGAGTTTTTCGATATTCTTTTCGATCTCTGTCTGCTTGGCTTCAAGCTCCTTGACCTTGGCTTCTGCTTTAGCATAGGCAACACTTGGATTCTGTGGCATGTTGGCCGGAATCTGGAGTGGGTGGACCCCAAAGCTCCTGAGTGTCTTTGTTATGCGGTCAGAATCGTCAGCCGCGCCGAAAACCACCATTGATAACTTATGCTCGGAGAGTTTGCTGGTATAAATCGGAAGGTCGCCTAGCGTTCTTCGGATCTCGACTTCATCTGTGGAATCAATTACAAACAGGCCGGAAAAGAAATATTTGAATTTGCCAAAAAGCGTCAGGTCAAGGTTAACTTTGGCTGCCATCTCGAGCGCGTCTTTAAGGTTCCTGTATTCTTCAAGCTCCTTGGCAACCTTGTTCCGCTCTGCAATCATCTTCTTAGGATTGTCCAAGATGACTGCGCTCTTGTCCTCCAAGTCTGCGATAAAGTTCTGTATGTTTTCAATGAAGTAATCGGTCTTTCCCTTTGGGGCACCCTTGAACATCGTGGCCATAACGCCAGTTTCAAGAGGTATACCAAGGTCCTTGACGACTTCGTCTATTTCTTGAAAAAGCCTCTGTGCCTTGAGCAAAAGGTCGTCAAGGTAGGGGTTAGAATGATCAGAAGGAGTCTGGATGGGATGAAACCATTCAAGCTCTGCCAACCTGCTCACCACTTCCTGCGTATCTACCCGGGGAAGTACTACGGTGGCTTTCATTAGTTTGGCTAGTCCCATTCTTGCCTACCGTTAATTTCAATCTCTTTAAAATCTTTCCGTTTGGAAATGAAAAAGGAGGGGATAGAAAAAAACTTTCCTTAGGTCTGGCCCAAGATGATAAACATCATGACTATACCATAAATGGCGATCGATTCGACCATACCTACGATGATGAACACCCTTGATTGCATCTTGGGATTATCGCTAATTGCGGCGAGACCTGCCGCACCTACGAACCCAAGACCAATGCCTGCTCCGAGGGCTGCTAGGCCAAACGCCATGCCTGCTCCTATCAGCTTCGATGACCCAATGTCGCCTCCAGCTGCTGGGCTTTCCTGCGCAAATGCCTGACCCCCTAAGCCCGCCAAAGCAATTGAGGGAAGAACCACCAAAAGTGAAATTGTGATGCGTCCGTTCAGCTTCTCCATGTAAGAGTTCGAGATAAAATGCCATATTTAACTATAACTACGGTTCTGTAGTCTTTGTCGGGTGTTTGCTTCCGTTGTTGGGAATCCGTTGGTAACGAGTTGTTGTTGATTTTACCGTGATACTCACTTATTGCATTAGTAGTATTGTGAATGTTCTCTACCATTCTAAACAACCTGTCTCTATTTGGCAACACAATGTTGTTTCGCTCTGCATATTCTAAAGTAAACATCAATGCTACGTCTAATTCGTCATAGAGCCTTTGGTTAAGCTGTTTCATTCTGTCAACCTGTTTCCATTCTTCAATTATTTTTTTTGTCACGCTTCAAACTCATTCAAGGCTCTTGCCTTCTATGATCAATCTCCTTTGCCGCTATTGCTCATGGTGCTGGTGTCTCTTCTTCTCTCTGTGTCTTTAGCTCTTCTTTCCAAATATCTATCAATCCAATTGAGAAGGGATGCATTCCGAGCGTAGATCAATACTGTTTGTGGTATTCCTTGGATTGCCCTTCTGGAAGTGTATCAATTTGTTTTGATAGTGCATCAATATTCTTCCATAAGGCATTAGACCTCTCATTACATCTATCTTTGAATTCATCCATCGGATGCTGGTCA
>JAICHI010000276.1 GCA_025922735.1 Nitrososphaeraceae archaeon
AGCAGGGGGTTGCCAGAAAAGACCTCCTGTTTGCATTTAGCCCTTGCTGCAAAGGCTGCATCCATGTCTGTTACGAACAGCAGTTCATCTACGATGTTGTCTATCGTTGCGCCGTACTGTGCGAGCACCTTCTCGATGTTAGCGTAGGCTTGGCGCATCTGCACGTCCATATTTCCCGGACCAACTATATTGCCCCTTTCGTCATGGCTCACCTGCCCTGAGACATAAATGGTATTGTCAACTTTAATTGCCTGAGAGTAACCGTACTCTTTCTCCCAGGACATACCAAATGACTTTGCCTCTTTGTTTATTCTCATTTTTTTGCCTGCCTCCTTTAGAGGTACACATTCGAAGAAATAAGGTTCACTGACGCAGCCACTGTTTTGATTTCTGAATCTCCTCCATTGCTCACTCATGACCACTCTCTTGGCAACTGAATGAGATATTGGGACCTGCGTTTTTGAATAAACCAAAAAGTCTCTCTGCCTCTTTCTTTGAAACTATTGGGTCATATATTCCAGAAAACATGAAAATATGCTTCCTGGTCGGATCTGGCAATGTTTCTGGTATAACTGGGACCATAGAGCGAAACAGTACTCAACAGGATAGACATGAGGCCGGAGCAGGAGAATACTTGCTGCAATATTGGCGCCATTTGAATAACCAATTGCCATAACCTTTTTTGCATAAAACCCATAGACTGTTGAAGCCCTTTCAACAAAATCTGCCAACTCGTTGGTGCGAAACTTGAGATCCTCTATGTCAAAAACTCCTTCTGCAAGTCTGCGGAAAAACCGCGGGCTCACACCATGCTCTAAAACCTTGCCACGCGGATTCAGTAATGAAGCTTCTGGGTCAAGAGAATACAACAAAACATGTAAGGCTTGATAGTATGTTTTGATCAATGATTTCCCCTTTTCTGAAGCTCGTGCAAAAGTGCAGCTATTAAGATCTCAGAATCAGAAGGGACATAATCGGAAAGCTCGTTGAAAGTCCCATATTTTTCTTCGAACTGTCTAATAGACTCTACTTTGAACTCAGGACTAATTTTCATCAAGTCTTCGTAATACTCTTTTTCCTGTGTCGCAATATCAATTATACACTTTTTCAGCTCATCACTTGTAGCGCATGTAATGTGTACAAATCGAGTACAGTCACCTTTTTTCAACAATACTGACTTCATCTCTGAAAGGTTCAGTTCGTTCCCGCAGATAATACACGTAGCAGAATCCCCAGGCATTACTTGTTACCTATTTTGTATTTTCATGAGAACCATAAAAGGTTGTATTTTTCATGACTTGAAGGGTTCCACGCGAGAGTTAAAAGACAAGGCCCTGATGTCTTTCTGTGCAAGAAAATAAAATCCTGGTTATAGGATCTGGGCCTGCAGGTTACACAGCAGCAATCTACGCATCTAGAGGGGGTTGTGAAACCACAGTTATTTCTGGTAGCCAGCCGGGTGGACAGCTTACCATCACTACAGAGGTAGAAAATTTCCCTGGGTTTTCAAAGGGAATACAGGGACCATCATTAATGGAAGAGATGAAGATGCAAGCACAGCGCTTCGGCAGTCAGATCATTGATGATGAAGTGAACTCACTTGATTTTAAGTCACAGCCCTTCACCGTAAAAGCTGCCCAGAAAACCTACCATGCAGATGCAATCATAGTCGCCACGGGCGCATCAGCGATGTGGCTTGGACTCGAATCTGAACAGAGGCTACGGGGCAGGGGTGTTTCTGCATGTGCTACATGTGATGGCTTTTTCTTTAAAAATAAGGATGTAATGGTGGTTGGCGGAGGAGATACTGCACTTGAGGAGGCCAACTTTCTCACAAAATTTGCCAATAGCGTGACAATTGTGCATCGTAGAGATATGTTCAAGGCTAGCAGGATAATGCAGCAAAAATGCTTTTCAAACCTAAAGATAAAATTCTTATGGAATTCAGCAGTCAAAGAGATTTTAGGGGAATCAAAGGTTGAAGCCGTATCAATTCAAAATACAAAGGACGGCTCGCTTTCAACCATAAAATGTGACGGAGTATTTGTGGCAATTGGGCATAGACCCAATAGCGAGATCTTTCAAAGCATACTTGAACTAAACGAAAAGGGCTACATAGTGCGCAAGAATAGGACAATGACTAATGTTGAAGGTGTTTTTGTCGCAGGCGATGTATACGATCACGAGTACCGGCAGGCAGTTACAGCCGCAGGGTACGGATGTGAGGCAGCCCTTGATGCTATAAAATGGTTGGGAGACAAAGCTGGGAAGTAGGAGGATTAAA
>JAICHI010000277.1 GCA_025922735.1 Nitrososphaeraceae archaeon
ATGCCCCGAAGGACAGCTCCACCCATTCTACTCTACTAGAATTTACAGGGAAATGGTAAAGAGATTCTCTGATGCACAAATCTGCAGCTACAATCCGTTCCTCGGGATAATCCCGGCTGAAATATCTGACGTCTATCCGGCGTCGCATAACCTTACCACGAGGTCAGAGCATAGACCCGATGACTATCCTACTTTTATTGAATCATTGAAAGAGTTTGCAGGCAAGTATGAAGAAACAATAATTGTAGCTGACGATTTCATGAAGCAGGCCGTCAAAGCTGCAAGGCTAAATGCCCGGATTGTCGATGATTCATCTGATCTTTGACATACGATGACGCCATCAGGATGCAGAATGAAACTGCGAGAAAAGTAGTCATGCAAGACGATTTTAGTCAGATAAATCGCATCTGTGGAGTAGACGTTGCATACATTGGTGATGTCGCGTTTTGCTCTGCAGTGGTAATGGACAAGAATTCACAATTGGTAGAATCTGTAGATTCAGAAACCGAGGCAAAGCACTCCTATGTGCCTGGGCTCCTTATGTTGAGAGAGGCAGGACCGATCTTCGACACACTCGAGATGCTAAAGAGCAGCTACGATTTGTTGTTGGCTAACGGCCATGGTGTCTTGCACCCGAGGAAATGCGGGTTAGCCTGCCATATCGGTGTGAATCTTGACAAGCCAACAATAGGAGTAGCAAAAAGCCTGTTGTGTGGGAACGTAAAGCCCGGAGGATTTGTGGAAATGGGTGGTGAAATTCTTGGATATCAGGTTAGCAGCAAGATGTACATAAGTGTCGGCCATAAGATAAGTCTGAAAACTGCGATAGCGATTTTGAAAGAGCATGGTACCGAGCCGCTGAAGAAAGCAGACATTAACTCCAAGGCGCAAAAAATGAGGAAGGGGCTTAGGACTTGACTGTTATTGGCTGCTCTTCAACATTCTCCAGTTCAGGTTCTTCTGCAGGTACCAGGTTCTTTGTCTTGGCCCTTTGCTTGTCCTCATAATACATGTAGTCGCACATTGGAGACATAATGTAGGTTATGACAGATAAGGTTTTTCCTAATATAGATCCCGATGATAAGCATTGACGTGCAGAACTCTGCCAAGAGCTCATGGTCTAACAAGTTCATAATTTCTGCCATTGTTCAAGGTGCCATAATCACAGGGCTTACGCTATTCATTGTCTCTGCTCAAATACTGATATCAGGGGTCAACATCATCCAATTCCTTTCGCTATCGTTTGAAGGTCCTGCAAAGTGGTTCTTCCTCGGATACATCTTTTATCTGATACTGGTGGTGGCAATCGCAGTAACGGCAGTATTTTATAACCATCTTGAAGTTGACATGGGCAAGCCGATCCGGGGTTTCAGGGCTGTCCTTGCATGGATTCACATTGTAGGAATGAACGTCGGTGGCGCTGCCACTACCATCGCAATGATATTAGCAGGCCTTGCGGGCTCTGGGATACTAGGTGCCATTCTTAGTGGAGATGACAGTGCATTGCAATCCAATGTTGCGATCATGGAGCAATTTATCAATCCTATTGCAGCATGTGCAGGGCTGTTAAGTATTGGAGTGCTTGCCGGCGGTATAGCTTACATCACTACATTCTTGCAAAAAAGATAATGTATAATTGTAAATTGATTTGAAAATAAAAATGAAAAAAGGAAGGATTTTTGTCGTCCGGACTTAGCCTTCTTCCCAGCCCTTGTCGAAGACACCGTTCTTATGCAGAGGGACTGGCTGTCCTGGAGTGTACTCCATCGGCCTCATCCAGAAGATCGAGTGTGTTGGGCATACGCCTACACAAGCTCCGTCTGAAATACATCTTTCTGGATAAAAGACGAACGCCTTACCCCTCTTCCATCCTTCGACTGGTTTTACCCTGAGAACGTCCGGGCCAAGGGCAGTGCAAATCTCTACACAGAGTGCACAGCCGATGCATCTTTGCTCATCGACGTCTGGAAGTATAGCAATTGGCATCTATAATTCACTTAGACGTCAGTATTGTTCGAAACTATTTAAACCCTATGGGTACTGCAAAACGCTGTTATAACTCGGTGCATTGGCAACCGAGCTTGCGCTTGGAGACTACAAAATAAAGGAAAAGAGAAAAGAAATTTTATTTGTTCATTCGGAGAACGTCTACTTGGCCGCTGTGTAGCCAGTCCTTCAGCTCTTCGTGGCTTGGCTTTGCATCGTGCTTGCCTGCCAGGTGAAGATGCAGAAGAACATAGTTAACCTGATTGAGCAGCG
>JAICHI010000278.1 GCA_025922735.1 Nitrososphaeraceae archaeon
TACTCAATAACAGGTGTCGGAACCGTCCCAGTAGGCAGAGTCGAGACAGGCAAGATGAAGCCGGGTGAAAAAGTCATCGTGATGCCGTCTGGCGCGGCTGGCGAGATCAAGTCAATAGAGACCCACCACACTCAGCTCGAATCTGCAGAAGCAGGCGACAATGTCGGCTTTAATCTGAGAGGTGTAGATAAGAAGCAGATCAAGCGAGGCGATATAATTGGCGCCGCAGACAATCCGCCATCGGTTGCCAAGGAGTTAGAGGCCCGTCTGATCGTGATTCACCATCCCACAGCAATCGCTCCGGGATATACTCCGGTATTGCATGCACATACTGCACAGGTGGCTGCGACGATCTCTCAGTTCATCTCAAAAATTGACCCTAGAACAGGCGCAACGACAGAGCAGAACCCTAAGTTCCTCAAGACAGGCGATGCTGCAATAGTCAGGATCAAGCCAGTAAGGCCACTGCCAATTGAGACCTTCAAGGACTTTCCAGAGATTGGGAGGTTTGCTCTGCGGGATATGGGTACCACGATCGGTGCAGGAGTAGTACTGGGCATTACTGAGAAGTACGATCCAAACAAAAAGTAAAGTGGACAATAGATATGCCCCAGGCAGCAAGAATTAAACTCACAAGCACAAACCTTACAACCCTTGAAGACGTTTGTAACGAGATAAAGGGGATTGGAGAAAAGACAGGTATCAGGTTGCGCGGCCCACATCCACTTCCGACAAAAAAGCTCAAAGTAGTCACTAGAAAATCTCCTGCAGGCCAAGGAACTAACACGTGGGACAAGTATGAAATGCGTGTTCATAGGCGCGTGATCGATGTTGGGGCAGATGACAGGGCCATCCGACAGCTGATGCGTCTGAAAATTCCAGACGACGTTTATATCGAAGTCTCTCTAACCCAATAATAATTTAGTATTAATTTTTTTGTATGAACCTTTCGGAACTCTGATCTGCCCCGAAGTCTCGGGATGCAAAATTTTTGCTATTATTTCAAGACCTACTATGATTCGAGGCCCCGGCTTGCTAAAATACGCATTTGCATTGACAGCGTAGACATTTCCATTTTTGACTGCCTGAAGCGACTTCCACTTTTCATTGCCCGTAAGCGTCGGGAGCTCTTGTAACGTTTGATCTATGTCAAGGCCGCATGGCATAAGTACAATGGCATCTGGATCCAACTGTACTGCTTCGTCTATGTCCATACGGCGGGACGGCTCGCCAGCAGAGCTTAGGCCGTTTATGCCGCCAGCGTATTCAACCATCTGCGGCACCCAGTGCCCAGCAGTAAAAAGCGGGTCCATCCATTCAACACAAAGCACTTTAGGCCTGCGCTTTAGCTTCATGATGCTGCGCACCCTGTCTATGCGCTTTTGCAGAGAAGCTACAAGCTTTCGTCCTTCCCTAACCTTGCCTATTTTCTCTGCTACATCCATTATGCTGACAAGTATATCATCCAGGTCGTGCGGGTCGAGAACTAGCACATCCGGTCGGCGGCGGTCTCCAAGAATGCTTACTGCTCTGTTAATCTCTTTTGTAAACGGCGAGCAGACCTCGCAAAGCCCCTGAGCAACGATAAGATCAGGACAGACTCTTTTCAAGATGTTTTCGTCTACTATGTAAATGTCCTTCCCTGAGTGCATCAGCTCAACTATCTTGTTATCTATATCCCGCCCTGTCATATGGTCCGGGTCAAAAGAAGACCTTATAACCCTGGGTTTTTTCCTTGCCTGAGAAGGATACTTGCACTCGTGTGTCACACCCACTATCTGGCTTCCGGCACCGAGTTCGTATAGCGTCTCAGTTGCACTTGGAAGAAATGAGACAATCCGCACGACAAGCTATGAAAAATTTCATCTCTTAAAAACCTGACTGGCTATATAGATAGATTATGACCTTGAATCGTCTTGGATCAGTCTGGTCTTAGGCTCTCTTCCTAATGTGCAGAAGGAATTCCTAGCGAGATAGCGTCACCAGAAGGTAAAAAATAAGGCAATTAATTCACAATAGATTATTATCTGGAAGCTTTTTCATACCACAACTCCTTTGCGTAGTGTTGTCGAAACTGCTATTATTTTTATTATTATTATCATCAATGTTATTCTTTCTGTTGCATTCTTGTCATGGGTTCTACCCTTTCAATCTACATCTGCACAGGAGCAGATCAGGCTTGAAGCAGTTACCGATCAAGGTACGTTCAAGGTTGAAATAATCTGGATATCAAACGACATTGGCAGCGCAA
>JAICHI010000279.1 GCA_025922735.1 Nitrososphaeraceae archaeon
AGGTTACGAGGAGAGGGGGTGATTCGATTCGACCTTTCTTCGCTCAATGCAAATATCAAGATCTGCAAATCAGCTGCCTATTAGAAGCTCGCCCTGTCGTCGTCTTGAAAAAGACAGCCTTTAACTGATGATAATTGAGACAAATAACGCAGTGATTGGTCAAGAGAAGCTATGCAATCGGCTAATAGAAAGTTGTTAGTAGAAATAACCTATTTAACTGAATTCCGCACAGGCAATCTAATGCAGGAGAATAAGGGCTTAGACTCCAAGAAACAAGAAGAATTCCTGTGGGTTGCCACTTTCCTGCCGCTAAAGAGTTGGAAGTATATGATTCCTTTTCAGTTGATGACCTCAAAAGTACTGAAGCAGGTAAAAGAAATCAACGGCGTAATGAACTATGCTGTCAAGGCTGATTTTCCAAAAAAGCACATCTGGACGCTATCCATTTGGAAAGATCAAGATTCTCTCAGGCATTTTGTTATGGCAGAGCCCCACGCAACTGCTATTAAGAAGTTCACTGAATGGGCTGGAGAGGGCTCTGCATTTGTGGAATGGACCAGCTCAAGTGATACAATTGATTGGACAGTTGCTATGGAACGGCTTGAGAATCCGACCTTTTACTATAAGAATCAAAAATAGTCCCATGCAATATTATTTATGATTTATAGGTTATTTTCACGAATTGTTTTAAACCGGTTTTTGGAACATTGGGTCACTTTACATGGTGCGGTATAATACAAAACGAAATCAATAATCATCATAGTTATGGGAGGAAAGTTCTGCTGATTCTGGTATTACTGCTATGCTGCTAATGCTAAAAAGATGGTTGTTAACTTACTATGTTATGGCTGTCTGCAGCTCAATGGAGATACATGATGTTCTTATCATGCTAGCAATAAAAATAGCAAGAGGCTGGCATTAGATTAAATAAACTCTCATTGGCTCTACCTACTATCAAATGAGAGTCGACCATATAGCTATTGCAGTTAACAATGTGCAACAGGCACTAACCGACTATCAAAAAATACTCAATGTTGACGAGCTGGAGATTGAGGAAGTGCCCAATGAAAAGGTCAGGGTCGCGATGCTAATGCTCGAAGACACTCGAATAGAACTAATGGAGCCGACGGCTCCTGACAGTCCAATTTCAAGGTTCCTACAAGAACGTGGAGAAGGCATACATCATATAGCAATCACTGCTGACAACATCGAAAAGGATGTTGCAAGGGCGTCTGCCAATGGTATGAGAATGCTGGGTGAATTGCGCACAGGCTCGTATGGACGTAAGATCACATTCATACATCCCAAATCACTTCACGGTGTTCTGACAGAGTTCTGTGAAGCCCCACCATCACCCAAATCAGAAGACACTAAAGAACAAGAATAATAATAATAAGAGCAAAACTGGGATTTTGTATTGTATTGCAAGATTGCGAACAGCTTATCAATCTGCTGACTGAAAGCATTGAGAGAAATCACGCCGATGCCCTGCTACTCTCCGGAGGGCTTGATAGCAGCATCTTGGCAAGTATACTGCGGCCAGAATACTCACTTGCGGCAGGGTTCGGATCTGCTGCTCCTGATTTTGTCTATGCAAGGCAGGTCGCAGAAAGATACAGCAAACACCATGTTGAGATTGTTTTTGGGCAGAACAAAATGGCAGAGCTGGTCGAGCGAGTTATACAAATTTTTAAAACATTTGATCCGATAGAGATCAGGAATTCTGCTGTAGCGCTTGCAGGCATCGAGTGGGCAAAAAGCGATGGCTATCCTAGTATTATGACTGGTGATGGCAGCGACGAGCTGTTCGCGGGCTACAACTACTTTTCTCGCTATTATTCTGACATGCAAAGATTTGATTCAGAGCTGCGACGGCTGTGGCAGATCATGCATTTTTCCTCAAGAAAACTAGGTGAACACGCTGGCATCGAGGTTGAAACTCCTTTCCTTGATGAGAAGTTTGCGTCGTTTGCAAAATTGATCAATGTGAACGACAAAGTGGGCGAACATGATGGGAAAAAGTGGGGCAAGTTTATTCTGAGAAAATGCTTTGAACCGGCGCTGGGCTCACTTGTATGGAGACCCAAGCTTGCGCAGGAGCAGGGAGCTGCCACTGATCGTTACCAGCACTATATTGAAGAAATGATCGACAACTTGACTTTTGCAAACAAGAAAAGAATAGCTCAGGAGCAGGAGAGCGTCACAATAAGAAGCAAGGAACATCTG
>JAICHI010000280.1 GCA_025922735.1 Nitrososphaeraceae archaeon
AGCGAAGTCATGAGAGGTCTAGTTGAAGTCGGCCTCACGACCAGAGAGGCATGTGGAAACACTGTCAGAAATGTCATGTGCAGCCATTTTGCAGGCGTTTGCCTAAGCGAAGCGTTTGACGCTACGCCATATGCTAAAGCGATTGCAAGGTTCTTATTACGCAACCCAATGTGTCAGAACCTTCCGCGCAAGTTCAAGATCAACTTCTCATGCTGCGATAGCCATGGTCTGGTCAGGGTGGCAGACATTGGACTTGTGCCCACAATTAAATCCACTGACGATGGCAAAACGATTAGAGGATTCAGGATTTATCTTGGCGGCGGCTTGGGAGCTGCCTCTTTCCTAGGGCATTTGCTTGAAGACTTCACCCCCGAAGACAGACTACTTGCAACATGCATGGCAACAATCAGGTTGTTTGATAGACATGGCAACCGTGAAAACATGGCAAGGAACAGGATGCGCTATCTTGTTCACGAGATGGGCTGGGAAAAATTCCAAAGGATGGTCCTCAAGGAGCGCTCGATAGTGGAAATGACAACTTCATATTCAACAGTACAACTCTTTGATATCAAGTCTCATGAGGATACAAGGCAGCTGCCAAAGGCACTAAGGATGACGAAATTGCCAATGCTGAATGGGAAGGTTACAAATGATACCCCCGAATATGAGCGGTGGCTCCATACCAATGCCGTTCCGCAAAAGCAGGAGGGGCATTTTACAGCGTTTATTACACTAGGCGCTGGAGACATTACAGCAAGCCAACTGCGAATACTTGCTTCGGCAATCCGCGACTATTCTGCAGAGGCGGTTGCTCGAAATACCCCGCAGCAGAACTTTGCGCTGCGCTATGTGCGAGAAATCGATCTTCCTGACCTTTATGGAAAACTTGCATCTGCTGGTCTTGCGAACCCCGGTGCCCTGACAGTTGCTTCTGCTGTAGGCTGCTCTGGGACCACATCCTGTAACCTTGCAATCACTAATTCACACAGGCTTGCGAAGGAAGTGCAGCGCAAGTTCCTGGAGCTAGGACTTGATATCGATGATTCCTTGCGAGATGCAACCATCAAGATAAGCGGCTGCCCCAACTCTTGTGGCCAGCACGAAATTGCAACCATCGGGTTCTTTGGCGGCGCGACTAGGATGAACAATACGATGATGCCGACTTACACTATGTTGTTTGGAGGCAGCGCAGGCGAGGCTGGCGAGCTGGGAAGGGCTGTGATGCGAGTGCCAGCAAAGAGAGTAATTGATACCACGTTGAAGATAATAGAGCTGTACAAGAATGAAAGAGCAGCAGCAGAAGATAATGATGAAACGTTGCACCAGTGGATTATCCGCCTGATAAAAGGCCAAGGGTCTGGGAGCATCAAGAACCTCGAAGACATGAAGGCAGCCCTTGCGCAGGTGATACAGCTGCCTTCTCCTCAGCAGAATCCCGATGTCTATCGAGATTATGGCAGCGACTCACACTTTACTGCCAAGACTGCGAGAGGAGAATGCGCAGCTTGACTACAGCAGTGACTGCAAGAAAGAAAAAAGAAGCCAAAGTGTCGGAAGATTTCAAGCTTCCAATAGTATGCGACGCCGACACTCTCAGGTCACTCATACGCGGAAAATCAGTGCGCATAGTCGATGTACGCAAAGCTGAAGACTACAAGAGAGAGCACATACCTACTGCAGTTTCATTGCCTCTTGCACGTGTTCTTGAAAATGATGCACCGGAGAAAATAGTGGCATTTCTAGAGGAGCTTGGCATATCTGACAGTACCCCTGTCGTAGTATATGACGATACATTTGGTGCGCTTGCCTCTAGGGTAGCTTGGACGTTTCAATATATTGGCCATGACAACACTGCACTGCTAGAGATAACATTTAAGCAGTGGAAGGAGCTTGGTCTTGAAACTGAAAAGCAAGAGTGCACTTTTCCAAGGACGAGGCATTCGCTCAGCATCAAAAAGGACATCTACGTCGATGCTTCATATGTTGAGGCAGCCAAGTCGCAGCCCAACACACTGCTCGTCGATTCAAGGGAGCGGCTGAACTACCTGACAGAGCACATACCTGGCGCAAGAAACATACCTTATACAATGGTGGGGTCAGAGGGCGCCATACTACGCAAGGCCGAATAGCTAAAGCGGCTCATTGAAAACCGCGGCATAACAGATGACGCTGAGATAATCACATACTGCGGAAGCGTTGGGACGCTTTCAGGG
>JAICHI010000281.1 GCA_025922735.1 Nitrososphaeraceae archaeon
GTATGTGGCCACTCATAGAAAATACCACAGGAGAAAGTATGCTTTGTGTTCTATTGATGTAAGCATATAACTCTCTCCTGGACACCTCTTTCGTTATCCATCTATGCATATGTCTAATTGCACCCTCTTGATATTAGCGTAGACATGTACACGGATACTTTAGCCCCTTACATTCGATCCTGTGACTTGATGTGTAAATTGCTGAGGAAATCTTATCTGGCTTCAGCGCTTATTGTTAGTATTAATAAATAACTTTAATATTAAACGACTAGCACAATTTTTGCTAGGCCTTGATGCCTTTCCTTTCCGTGGTCTTGCCTTCAGCGGGAAACCCGAGATCTCTTTTGTCTGAAAAAACTAGCTTTGCTTACTTAACATTGAAATCCCTTGCCTTCTATTTCTTTCTTTTTTTGAGACTAATTCATTATTAAAATGCACTCTTCGCTTCACTGATGCTTTTTTAACCATATACGTAGTGTTACACTCTGTACTGCAGGAGACAGTTGATTCTGTTGGTAGAACCTTCTTGTATAATCCATTAATGCTATTTTATGCCATATCACTTGGATTGAGTGGAGACAAAGAGAACAAGAAATCACTTGGTTCGTCAGTTGCAAGCGACATCAGATATAAGGAAACCACCAAGGAAACTATGCGAGGGTCAATTTCCAACCAAGAAGAAGAGGAAGAAAAAGGAGCGAGATGATGGTGGACAGAGAAACTGACAACAGCAACAGCGTTGAAAGAACAACCATAAAGCTAATTTCGACAAATAAGATGATAAGATTAAACGATGCGATCATGATCGCAGGTTTTCCCGGACCAGGACTCGTTGGGTCAATGAGCGTGAGCTACATCATAGAGCAGCAGAAAATGCACCAGATAGGGTATATCGACTCAGACTTCATAGTTCCCGGCGTCATTTACATAGGCGGGAAGTTAAGGCATCCATTTCGCATCTATGCAAATGATGAAGGCACAGCATGTGTTCTAGTGTGTGATGCCCCAGTAATTCTATCCGGCATCCGCTCTGTGCTAAATGAAGTAGTCATATGGACCAAATATAATGGTGTTAGAGAGATCATGGTTTTAGAAGGCATGGCTGCGCCAGGGATCTCGGAGACTGGCAGAAGGCCGTGGGTTCTGTCAAGCGACGGGCAATCGGATGATCACGGCTACCTGAGCCGCATCAAAGACAAGAAACCAGAAGCCAGCCCACCTGCGTTTATTTCTGGAGTATCAGGCGGCCTCTTGGCAGCATGCCTTTCAAACAGAATTCCTTGCACGGCACTCTTGATACCATCAATTACTGGAATTCCGGACCCAGAGGGAGCGGCCATTCTGATTGAAAAAACAAATGAGCTTGCCAACAATCCGTTTAAAATAGATGTGCGTCAGCTAAGGAGTGAAGCGGAAGCGCTCAAGCGCCAACTGCAGGAGCTGATCAATTCTGTAAATAGGCAACAACAGGATCAGCAAAAGACGCAGCCAGGCACAGGGACGGGAATGTACAGTTAGCCAGTTATTATAGAATTCTATTATCCTTTTGTTTCTATTAATGGTAGTTGAAGACGTGACTATGTGAAAGTCAATCAAAAGTTCCTCTATGAAGAAGAATTTTGTTTTTTAAGTTCGAAAACTAGTTGAAAATCATCTACCAGGAAGAATTCTATAAATCTTACTAATAAATTGCAGCTGGAGTCTAGTTGCCGTACCATCAGATAACAAAGGTTCAGCATCAGTAGACTAGGAGACAAAGGAAAGAGTTGCAAGAGCATGATAAAAGTCGAGCACGGGAAACATATCTAATTCACTTTTTATCTAATCTTTTTTTTGATATTCCACTATTCTAGCACGATTCATCTAGCAGCCGCTCATCTAGAGTTCTTCTGCCCGATCACCTTCTAAAGAGATCGCGGATATCGACAAAGAACCACGGGAAACAAGATTATAGCTCCTTAATACCAAATGAAAGATCAGATCGCGTCTACATTTACAGATATTGAAATTTAGGGGGCGGAAGGCAAGAGACAGTAAAATAATCATCATTTTCATACAGCGAGATGAGAATCGCTAAAAGGCAATTGTTAGTAGTACGTTTTACGAAGTTGTTATTTCTTAGTTTGAATTGGTGGCATCATAAGACCAAATAAACTGTTAATTAGTAAAACTTGTTAATATTGAGTGAATTGAGCAACTTGCCAACTGTGAA
>JAICHI010000282.1 GCA_025922735.1 Nitrososphaeraceae archaeon
AGAAACACTATTGCAGTCGTGAACCAGAACCAGAGGAACAATCCCTACCAGTTCACGCATGACAATGACAATACCTAGACCACGAGATCAACTTTTTCTATCTTGAAATTCACGTAGAACAGTTCTGACATTATACAAGTTAGTCATAGATCGAATATCAAAAAATAAGAAGAATTTCAAAGATATCTCAATAGACTAGATTAACCTTTACTATCTATTGACTCAACAAATTTTTCATAAAAAGTTAAATTGAGTTAGCGAATAGTCTGAATGACTTTGAACCAAAAGGCTACTGTAGAGGTTGCAGCTGCACAGTCAAAGCCGGCAGTCCAGAAAGGAAAGGTGAGGTATGACAAAAAAGCCGAGTCAGAGTTCTTTGTCGACAATTCGGCTTTGGCAGGCTTTACCACGGAGCGTATTTTATACATGGCTGTAAGGGAACTTATCGAAAACTCACTTGACTCGTGCGAGACAGGCCATATCCTACCCAAGATATCGCTGTCGCTCAAGCTACTTGACGTGTCAAATGACCTCTGGATGATTACATGCCAGGACAACGGTATTGGGATACCGTCGGACAAGGTACCCATTGCAGTATGCTCATTCCTGACATCGGGCAAGTACGTTGAAAAGCAACAGCGCGGCCTGTTCGGCGTGGGCCTCAAAATGATAGCTGCGTTTTCCACCAAAGATACTATCCATCCGCTCAAGGTATGGTCAAAATCGTTTGAAGAAGGTTTGGAATATTATTTCGCACTTAGGACAGATATCAGTACAAATAAGCCAATAGTCCTTGCAAAAAAAGTAATCAAGGGCGAAGAGAGCGAGATAGAGGAAGACTCCGGCTTTAAGGTGGAGGCAGTGCTCCATGCAAAACTTTCTCCAATTACAAGGAATAACATGAAGAATAAGATTAACGAATACATCAGCCAAACAAGCATTGTCAACCCTTATGCTATTATTGAATATGAAACTGACGAGGGCAAGGTCAGGTTTGAAAGAAGGACGGAAGTCATGCCGCAGCCCGCCAAAGAAGTTCTCCCCCACCCAGCAGACATGGATCTACAGACGCTCAAGAAGGCGATAATGAATTTTATGAATCAAAAGACCACCCTTCAGGGAATCTTATCGACTTCATTTCAAAAGATGTCAAGCGAAAAGGCAAAAGAGATTATTGCTAAAGCAGGAGTGGAAAACAAGCCGGCCGACAAGTACACTGAAAACGAGCTAATAGAAATTGTTAAGGTGTGTAAGTACATTAACTTCCAGCAGGCAAACACGGATCACCTGAGCCCGATTGGTGAACAGATCTTAACTACTGGAATGACCTCTGAATATACAATCATCACCACCAAGGAGACCGTCCCCAAAGAAGCATCTATCACAGAAATCCAACGTCCTCAGATCACAGTCAAGATATTGAAGCCAGCACTCGCTGCCTATTCATCCCGCACGTGTGTCATCAACAACAGGCCCACCATTGTCGAGTGCGGAATAGCATATGGAGGTGACATTCCCTCGTTCAAGCTCTATAGATTTGCAAACAAGATTCCTCTCCTGTACGATGAAGGATCAGACGTAGCAAGAGAAGTAGTCTCTGAAGTTGAGATAAATAAAATGGGGATCACCAAGAAAGAAGCAAAGGCACAATTTGCAAATGGCGAGAGCAAATCGGATAGAGCCGTAGAACTTTTGCCAATCCACACCTTTTTCCACATTTGCTCTACCAAGATCCCGTACAAGACTGCTGGCAAGGAAAGCATAGCCTCAGAAGGCGAGCTGAAAAAACACATGAAGTATTGCCTGTCTGAGCTCTATCGCAAGGTAAGCGCGCAGATAAGAAAAGAGCTACGCATGAAAGAGGCCCAGGGCAGGCTTAACCTCTACAAGTATTACATTCCTTTGGTTGTAAGCGCTATTTCTGAGTCGATCAGACTCGACGCTGCCAAACTGGAGCAGGCATTTGCAGTGCTTGCAGAAAAACATGTCAAGGGTGAGATCACTGGCGGGCCTGTGGAGAAAAAAGAGGATAGGATAACTGGTGAGCGCCTTGAAGAAGAAGCGGAAGAAGCATTAGAGGTCAACGGCGAAGTAGTCAAACCAGATAAGGAGCAGATCGCAATCACTGCCGCAAGGAGAAAGGGCAAGCTGACGAAGCCGAGGATCAAGGAGGAAAAGATACCGGAAACTCTGAGGAAAGAC
>JAICHI010000283.1 GCA_025922735.1 Nitrososphaeraceae archaeon
CCCGGCGGTTCCCAGGCAAGCTTGCTAAAAGAGTGACCAATTATCTGATGCGTTTTCTGTTATAAGTTGAACAAATGTTGCAATGATGATCTTCTGTGGATTCGTGGGCCCAGCCATGAAGGGCTCATAGCTAATAGACCGTCTTCTAATTGAAGAAGGATAAGCCAACTCAACTGAACTTGTGAAATGCAACTTTTTTAATAGAGCTACAGCTTTTTCATTTTCATGAGCGAAAATGACAGGCGCACTGAAGAGCAATACATTACATTTGAAGAATTTTCCAAGGTACAGATGAAGATAGGCAAAGTCATTAAATCTGAAAGCATGCCTGGCATGAAGAAGGTCTTCAAAGCAACAATTGACCTTGGCACTGAACAGCGAGAAATTGCCGTCGGGGGAGCCATGCACTACAAGCCAGAAGAATTTGTTGGCAGAGTCGTGGTTGTGTGCACAAATCTGGAGCCTAAAAAGATAGGAAATATAATCTCTAGAGGCATGCTCTTGGCGGCAGATGGGCCGGAGGATAGGCCGGTATTTCTAACAATAACTGAGGACATTCCACTTGGCACGTCAATTCACTGACACTAAATAAAATCAGAATTTTTTTGTATGTGGTAAAAGACTGCTAATTTTGATACCTTGCATCAGATCTCAAGCTTCATTGGTTCTCCACTCCATTTATTTTTGCCAAAAATGCACAAATGGAAGTATAGTCTTGATCCGAAAAGCCCATGTTGTTTGCTGCACGGAACATCTGCTGCGCAAGAGTAGTTTGGGGAAGCGCTATGCCGGTTCCCTGTGCGGTGCTAGTTGCAAGCTCTAAATCTTTTAACATATTTTTGAGATGGAATGATGGTGAAAAGTCGTTTTTCACCATCTTAGGACCTTTCTTTTCTGAAAGGCCGGTTTTGAAATATGTCGAGTTCAGTATTTCAATAAATATCGACGGATCAATGCCTGCTTTCCTGACAAGCGTTATTCCTTCAGACACGGCAGTAGCGATAAGCGCAATGTTTAGGTTGAGCGCCAGCTTTATGGCATTTGCCGATCCATCTATTTCACCAATGTAAAAGGTTCTGCCCAAATTTTCGACTACTTGCCTGACTTTGTCAAATGTCTGTCTGCTACCGGAGACTATGGGGACAAGATCACCGGCCTCGGCTGCAGCTGGGCCTCCCATTAGTGGAATGCCCAGCATCTCAATGCCTGAGTTACGCAGATGCTGAGCACAATACTTTGACTGCGATGGCGAAATTGTGCTTGCGTCAGCCACAACGAGGTTGTGGTTCCCCGATTCTATGATTCCATCTCTTCCAAAGAGCACATTCTTTACAGCATCAAAATCTGTGACGACAGTTACTACGAGGTCGCAACCTTCAGCAAGCTCTCTTGGGCTCAAAGCCACGGTAGCATTACCTGAAAAATGCTGTGCCTTTGAGCTAGTGCGATTATAAATTGAGACCGTGTGCCCGCTGTTGATTAGCCTTTTTGCAATGCCCGAGCCCATTAGACCTAGCCCTGCTACGCCCACTTTCATGTAATTGAGGTGGTCTCAACAACTGCGATAATAAAAAACTATGTATGTGCATTGGCAAGATAACTATAACCCCCTCCCCTTCCGGTGTCCTGTGCTTTATAGACATGTCCTTGAAATAGATAAAAGACTATGCGAGGACTATGGCACAGTGGAAGCGGAGCGGTTCTTGAAGAAAAGAAAAGCAGGTCTATAATTCATCCCTTTGTAATCAAAGGCTACAATGGCCTTACGATAAATCCCTACCAGGGATGCAGCCACCGCTGTGCGTACTGCTACGCCACATACGAGTGGTCGCCTGAATTTTATGACAAGATTTATGCCAAGAGCAATGCGCCAGAGGTACTTGAAAAGGAGCTTGCAGCATGGAAGTCAAATACTGTTACACCCGTCATGATAGCTTCTGCAACAGACGCGTACCAGCCAGCGGAGGTGCGCTTTGAATTGACGAGAAGATGCGTGAAGGTTCTGCAGAAATACAATGTACCATACTATGTGTTTACCAAATCTGCAATAATTGAGCGCGATTTTGAGCTGCATAGGCAATACCGGCACAACTGCTTTGTCGTATGGTCTGTAACTACATGCGATGAAAAAATAAGACGAGTAATCGAGCCAGGTACCCCGCCAGCTAGCAGAATATTCAAAG
>JAICHI010000284.1 GCA_025922735.1 Nitrososphaeraceae archaeon
CATCTTCACCTTTGATGTCGATACAGAAAACTTCCATGAGATAACAATGAAAAAGATCATCCCTCTAATTCGTAGAAATAAAAAGAAACTCCTCGAGAGTCAAAACTAGTTCTACTCAAACCCAGATGCTACGGCAGTAGAGATGACATAGGACGGCTGCTCTTGAGGTATCCTGTCAGGAGAGGGGATTCTTGTTCACAATTTCATCCAAGCACTGGATGATATCTTCCCTGCTTACAGGAATTGGATTGTTATCCAAATGTCCTCTGTCGGGCATAATAACATCTGCAGCATCCTCAAATCCCTGCTTTAGTGTGAGAGGCTCAAAATTTAACTTTTTGCAGATTTTCTTGAATCTTTCGTAATAGATTGACTTGTTGAATCTGTGGGCCACTGTTGTACAGGAAGACAACGAGTATCCGTGTGGAACACCTTCATTTGAGAATACATAAGATAATGCATGTCCCAAAGTAGTTGACGAATTTCCAAAACCAATCCCGGAGAGCATCGCGCCATATGGTAATAATTGTGGCTTTTCATTGATTATTGCGTCTTCCAACACATCGAACGCCTCCTTACAAAAGAGCTTGGTTAGCGGATTTGACAATTTGCTATCGTATCCTTCTGACGCCTGCGCTGCTGCATCGCATGCAGAGTTCCTCATGATATTGAATGGCGTACCAGGCAAGAAATATGGATCTACTACTGCTGCGTCTGCAAGAAAAGCCTCGTCTTGAAGCAGCTTCTTCTTATGTTCGAAGCTTATAACAGCGTAGGTTGTCATTTCAGCCCCTGTGCCGAATGTTGTTGGAATAAGTATCTTTGGAATACCCGTCAACTTACCCAGATATTTACATACGTCCATAGAACTTCCTCCACCCAGCCCAATGTAAGTCGAAATCTTCTTCCCCTCATAGCTCTTTCTTATGGCTTCAACGCTTTCTATTGACGGGTCAGGTGTTACTTTATGGTAAACTTCATAATCTTCGATGCCCATATAGGTTAACCATTTGTCATATATGTCTGGAGTAGTAGTGGTTATAACTAGAGAATTTTTTGGATAACTGAACTCCCTTGCGGCGTTTTCCCCAAAAGCAATTTTTCTTGGCATCATTACCTTCCACATGATTGATTGAGGTAATCATTATCAGTATTATGTTTTACTAAATCGCTCTTCCATGTTGTGAAATGAAATTTTAACTTACCCCATATTACGAGTGTTATTAGTCTTTTTTTTTGACTGACAGGAAAATCCCAAACTGCTAAAATCGATAATAGATGGCGACACTCGAGATAATTTGGTTGATATAGGATTTATTTTGCTTTTGTCTCATCTTCCCTTATTCATCTTAATACTTGCATGCGTTTGAGTATAACACAAACAGCAGTCGTCGCATCCATTGAGTGAATGTTTGATGATTGCATACATAGATAAGGAAAGCAAATATCGGAATCACTTCGTTTACGTTCATACGTACTGGAAATATGTCTAAAAAACGTATTACGACGTTATTTCAAAATGGTGCTTAGATGCTAATGGCTGTAATTCCTCAAGTTTTTCCAAGGGTGCTAGCAATTTTTTTTCTGGCTGCCGACGGAGGTAATTGAAATGCATATACTGTCACCAAAATCAACATAGAAAACAACGTCATGCCTATGGCGAAATGTATCGTAACCAAGAGAGCGTGCAGCTTTTCGACAATCACCGCTCCACCCAAGGCTATCTGGCTCAGCACTAGTCCAGCTGCGATTATAGCCGCAAGTTTCATACCTCTCTTCGATGACTTTGACTTCAGCGTAAAAAACATTGTAAGGATTACAAGTAATCCAGTAGTAGCAGCCAATGTCCTATGCATATATTCAATCAAGAACTCGTCCATGGGTACCAATCCCGCTGGACAGAGAGGCCAATCAGGACATGAAAGACCAACCCCTGAAGCACTAACGTATCCGCCAAAGAAAATTAGAGTAAAGAGGCAAGCAAGAGTGCCAAAAGAAAGATACTTTAGAAAATTCATCTTTTCATGATACTTTCAGAGTACCTAGCATGTACGGATGTACCGAACAGTAGTATGGATAATCTCCAGCTGCTAGACTAGCGGCATCTACCTGTGCAGTCGCTCCTGCATCTATTATGCTTGTGTCAAACTGACTTCCAGATTCAGCATCTTCC
>JAICHI010000285.1 GCA_025922735.1 Nitrososphaeraceae archaeon
GCCAAGAGCAATGCGCCAGAGGTACTTGAAAAGGAGCTTGCAGCATGGAATTCAAATACTGTTACACCCGTCATGATAGCTTCTGCAACAGACGCGTACCAGCCAGCAGAGCTGCGCTTTGAATTGACGAGAAGATGCGTGAAGGTTCTGCAGAAATACAATGTACCATACTATGTGTTTACCAAGTCTGCAATAATTGAGCGCGATTTTGAGCTGCATAGGCAATACAGGCACAACTGCTTTGTCGTATGGTCTGTAACTACATGCGATGAAAAAATAAGACGAGTAATCGAGCCAGGTACCCCGCCAGCTAGCAGAATATTCAAAGTAATCAAAAAGTTTGCTGAGGCTGGCTTATGCTGCGGCGTCAACATCGACCCGATAATCCCACTTGTTACTGACAATGAGCGTGAGCTCAATGGGCTTGTAAGTGCTTGCAGGGAGGCTGGCGTGCGCCATGTCTTTGGCGCGCCGTTAAGGTTACGAACAGATATCTGGCAACGAATGAAGTTCGTGCTACAACTTCTTGAAGTCTCAGATGGTATCAAACGCTACAAGGAGATATATGACTTTGAGGAGCAGCTTGGGGGGTCTCAATACATTTCAGCCGAAACGAGATATAAAAATAAAATCATCGGTAAGCTGGAAAGCATGATCACAAGCAATGGAATGATGTGCGATTTTCCAGACTATTTGGGTGCAAGGAGAATAGATAAATCTAGTCTTGGACAGACTACGCTACAATGTTTCCTAGTGTAATCTAACTAAAACCCTTATGCGAGCGTGGTGAAGATCTCTGATTGCTACTTTTGCATGTAGTGCGCTAGAAATAGTCGCTCGCAGTCACAGTCCTCGTCAATTCTTACTTGTTTTCCGCACTTCGGGCAAACTGTAAGTCGTGTTGGGTTCTCACTGGCCTCCATGAACATGACAGACATACGCCTAACCAATAGTAATTGGCTAACTAGCTTAATAAGAATTTAGCATATTTTAGAGATACTCTAATGATTCTAATTCTACTTTCGGTATTTAGAAGATTTTATCCAAGTATTTTTGGATACGATTGCATTTTTTGATATATTAGAACTATTAATAACACCGCGTTTGCTCCTCAGCTTATGAAACAATACAAGAACCCAATTCCCACTGTCGATGTTATACTCGAGCGCGATTCAAACGTTCTAATGGTGAGACGCAAGAATGATCCATTCAAAGATCATCTTAGCTTGCCAGGCGGCTTTGTAAACGAGGGCGAAACCGTCGAAGACGCAATGAAGCGAGAGGCAATGGAAGAGACATCTCTTGAAGTACACCCAATCGACATCCTAGGCGTTTATTCTGACCCAAAGCGTGATCCAAGAAAGCATATTGTGACCATAGTTTTTGTTGGAATAATCGTAGGTGGCGCGATTAGGGCTGGCGACGATGCAGCAAGCATCGAGTGGATCAAACTATCTAACATCGAACGACAGCAGATTGCATTTGACCATGCTCAGATACTGCATGATTACTACCAATGGAAGGCTTCAGGTGGAACTTTCTGGTCTACCAAGAGAAGAAATGATTAAAACCCCTGTCATCCCAGAGATCGTAGTTTTGCGCGCCGAGAAAGACATCCGGCTCAGAATAGACCTACTGGAAGGCCAGTCAAGCTTTATTGCTAAAATGCTTACAAGGGCAATTTCAGAGCACAACGAGGTCGTATTCGCCGAGTACGCTAAGCGTCTTGCAGTCAGTCGTGGTAGGATCGAAGAATTGCTGTGGGTTTTGGGCGAGAAGAATAATGCTCACCACAGCGTGCTTGATATGCAGGTTACTAGCAAGAATAGCAACATAATCATGCCTGTCAGGGAGGTAATTGAAAAGCTTAGGCGAGGCGAACTTAGGATGGATGACCTCTCAGCAGATACCCAGACAATGGTGAGAAAAGGTGCGCTGGAGATTAAAAAAAGGCAGCCGGAGCTAAATTATTCCTCTTGAAGGCCCTTTTCCACAAATAGCCAATAGATGGATAGATACATTATGTAGAGAAGATCATAATAGCAGCCAAAACGGTAGTAGTCATTAGGAAGAAGCAAGGTCTGATTAACTCATATTTCTTGAATGTGGATTATTGTTATTATTATTATTATTTTTTTACTACCTAGAATACAACCA
>JAICHI010000286.1 GCA_025922735.1 Nitrososphaeraceae archaeon
ATAAGACATATCTTAGCTTCACACAAATGAAAAATTATCTGACATATCTAACTCAACATGACTTGATTGAGTATGACGTGGGAGCTGAGGTATACAAGACTACTGAAAAAGGTCTAAGATTTCTTGACACATACGGTCAGATGGATGATATGATAAAGGATGGACCACTACCACGACCACCAACAACAACATCATTATCCTATCCACAAGAAAAAGAAGAAGTGCAACAACAAGAACAAGTAAGCTGAAATGTAATCACGACTTTGAAGTTTAATAAATACCCCACCCTCCCCTAAAGGTGCCAGGCTGGTTATAACCATCCATCTTTTCTCGGACTCAACAGATACAATCCATGGTAATAGTAACTTTACAGCAAATAATTGACGAAAGAATTTCTTAAGGGAACAAATTAACCCCAATAACAAGCCAGAAGTGAACAGCACCTTCCAGCTGCAAATGACGCCATAAGGTCTGTAGACGATATCGAAAGAGTTGAATTTATCATCAAGGAAAAGAAGGCTCTACTAAAGAATAGTAAAGATGTGCATGAATCCGATAAGTTGTTTGCAGAACTTGATGGTTTGGACTGGTTGCAACGTCAAATAGGAAGATATTCTTGAGGACGACAAAGAAGCAGTTGGAAATGAGACACTGCTGCTGTAGCAGGTGTGGCAAAAAACTAAAGGAGTTCGTTAGAACAAGTGAAAACCCATTGATATGCTTCACTCTTCGTCACTCCTGACTCCAGGGCATGGTGAAGCATCTCGGTAACAGCATGATTTATGAGCAAATGCAGTAGTAATGGAAAGTGTACATCACTAATAAACAATATTACCGTTAAGAAGACTCTTGCTGGCTAGGCCTGGCTGCTAAAGTTGCGATAACTTCCATCATCTGCCCGTCACGCAGAATCATTATTTCCAGATCATCACCTACCGACTTTTCAATTTCCACATAGGCCAAGATATCGTCGATCTTTCTTATTGTATTGTTATCGATCGCGATTATCACATCGCCCCCAAGCTTCATAGGTATGCCATCAATGACTGCATCTTCATCACCGCTTTGGATTCCAGCCTTTTCGGCAGGACTTCCGGCTACTACATCCATGACCAAAAAACCACGGGGCTCATCAAGACCGAGGCGGTCAGCTATGCCGGGCGCCATATCTGTGCCTGCGACCCCAAGCCAAGGATGCTGGTATGATCCGGTGGTGATAAGCGATGGCACAATCTGAGCTATTGTGTTTGACGGAATAGCAAAGCCGACACCAGCAAACTGGCCTGTCGTGGAAAAGATGGCAGAGTTAATGCCTATCACCTCACCTCTTATATTGAGCAAGGGGCCACCGGAGTTGCCGGGATTGATAGGAGCATCAGTCTGGAGGATATCAGGTATAGTGAAACCTTCGTCGTCTTGGGCAGGGATCTGTCTGCCTACTCCGCTAACTATGCCGCTAGTCAGAGAGCCAGAAAGCCCAAAGGGATTGCCAATTGCAGCCACACGCTCACCTACTCTCACGTTAGACGAATCTGCAAGCGACAGTGGGAGAAGTTTTTCCTTTGACACATCTTCTACATAAAGGACTGCAATGTCGGCAGAGGGGTCTGAACCTATCAATGAAGCGCGATATACAACGCCATCTGGAAACGTTACGTCCAGCCTGTTACCTCCGCCGCTGACAACGTGATGATTTGTAATGATGTGACCATTGTCGTCATATACAAAGCCCGATCCGAGCCGGGACTCAAAGACATCTATTTCGTTGCTGTCAGTTATTTGAACTACCGAGTTTTCTACCTTTTGGAAAAGACTTGGCAGGGTCAGCTCTGTGTCGGAAGGTTTGACGATGCCCACTTGACCTATACGAAATGCATCGTCGCTAAGGCCTCTCCTTCCATCCGTAGTTGTTTGCAGAAGATCGCCTACAAATGGCACGTTGATACCTAAATAGTCGTCCAGATCTGTGAACTGCGAATATACAAACAAGAACACAACAGCAGCCGCAACAATTGACACGGCTAGAACAGCCTTGTTCAATATTGAGAAAAAATTATTACATCTTGTTCTAATAATCTTTTGCCTATTGAAAAATTGTGACGTGTGCACCTACGACTACTACTACTGTCTGCTGACGTATGGTGCAC
>JAICHI010000287.1 GCA_025922735.1 Nitrososphaeraceae archaeon
AGAAATTAGTAAACACTCTATCTCTGTCTCAGTTAAACTGCTCTTGACTGTTTTCTTTGTTTCAAGACTCATGTGCGAATTCATGGTTTTCAATAGATGCTAGATTCATACGCTGCATTTTCTTTCATTTAGCACTATTTTTTATGTCTTGATGAATAAATTGGGGCCTAGTGGCTCGACTCTACATGACTGCTCAATTCATCATCGGTCATGAAGGTTGGATTGCAAAGGTTACAGAGGAAGATTCGCGCGTGCTGTCAGAAGATTCTTGAGAAACGAGAAATGGTCTTTCTCGAGCCTTTGGGGGCATTTTGGGCATATTGATCGAAATCTGCGCAGCCCATTTGAAGGGTCTACCTTAGGCGCGCTGCTGTAATGATAGTTGTAGGGGTCTCTGGTCCTGTATCTCTCAAAATTGGTCTTTACCGACTCCTTTGGGATCTTTAGCCATACTACTTTGCCTTCCCAGCCCTCAACCCTGTGAAGAGGAATGTAGTACCGATGGATGTTGACAAGTCCTTTTTTTAGACTATGAAATTGCGCCTTACAGCTTCAATGTCTCCTATGTCTTGGTCGTCGCTTGTATGAACTGACTCCTTGATAAGATCGGTCCAACCTGAAGGCTCATTGGGCACAAAGAACACTGAAAAACCCTTTAGCAATTCTAATCCTGTGCAAGACTGCATATAGCAAATTTTCTTGCATTTGAAAAATTTTTTGTTTTTCTATTTTAGAATTGCTAGAATACGTGAACTGCTGTAGGAACTTGATGAAAACGATTTTGAAATTCTAGATACCTTCAACCCAGATCAGTTAATTCCCTTGCTTCTGATCGACGGGCAGTTCATGCTGGTGGGCTCCGGATAGAGCCCACAATTGATAGTAGGCAAGAATCATGCAAAGCTCAAAGCAGAGGTTGAAAATCTTGCTTCATCATTATGCAAGGCCATAAAAACAGAAGCAGACAACATTACTGCACTTATCTGCAAGAGCATAAGCAGTAAGACAAATGTCTGCAACTCAAGAGATGTAAAGGCCTTGGATGACAAGATTTGATTTGATCTAATCTTCAGCTGTTTTCATTGCATCTTCTTTTAGTGGCGTTATCCTAGTTCTTGTTGGCCGGCCGATCTTGCTTGCTGCCATCTTAAACCCATCCTGTGCTAGTTCAAGATTCGAAGCGGTTACGTATGCTTCAAAGATTACTTGACCTGGTCTGATCCTTGCAGCAAGACCAGTTGACTTTCCAAAAGCCCTCCTCATTCCCTCCTGAAGTCGGTCCGCCCCTGCAGTTGCAATCATTTTGTTTTCTCTAAGGAGCACATGGGGATATACGCGCAACGTGGAAAAGAAGCTCGTCTCTCCTGCTTGTGCCATCCTCTTGTTTGCTGCAAGCCTGGCAGCTTCTAGGGAGTTGTGCCGTATCTGGAGCTTTTCTGTTGATATAAGTTCCATCTTGAAATCATAATTGTTTCCTGCGAGCCCAGATGAAAACCTAGCGATTTTCAACTGCGGCTTGCCAGCTATGTATTCACGCCTTACGTAAGGCATACCACGAATTTCTCGATAATTTGCACCCTTCATATCTCAATGCACCAAATATTGGGTAATGGTCAATTCTGATGGTTTGCTCTGATTTAATCGTTATGTCCTCCCCCTATGTACTCTGATTTAATCACCAGTTTAGTTAATTAATCACCTTTACAAGATAGCTCTGATGTCATCTTCGGCGCCTGCAACGAGTCCAAGACCGTTGTCTGAGACGGTAAATGAACCGGTGATAGCTTCAGAAGAAGTACAACACTCGATAATTGAAGGGTACTTGGCAGGCAACGGCAGGATAGTGATTGACGAAAGCCGCTTCCAGGATGAATTGCGTACCAAAGGTTTTGGAGAGAAAGAAAATGCTGAATTCATCCTTAAGCCGTATGAGGCTTTATATCTATCTCACACAAAACGCCTAACGCTCAAGAACAAACCGACGATGGGCTTTAACTCGCTCTTTGAGCAATTACTAAAACACAAGAGGAATATCATGACCGAGTTTCTTGTTTATCGCGACCTGCGAAGCAGGGGCTACGTGGCGAAGGAGGGCTTTGGCTTTGGCAACGACTTTCGCGTATATG
>JAICHI010000288.1 GCA_025922735.1 Nitrososphaeraceae archaeon
AAAATGGTACCATATGGCTGCGGAAAATATCCTTGTAATTGATACTTCAAGTACTAGACCCGATAGAGCTATAAGGAATATTCCAGCAAACAACAGCCTGCGGTTTACTAGAACCGGTATCGATTGCGACGTTGCCATGCCTCTTGTTACTTAGCTCATGTTTTGTCTGAGTTTTAAAAACCTTATGAATGCGAATTATTCACCCTGATTGCAATTTCGCTTCCCTCATAGTTCTCTATCATGCTAGTGTAAGGGTACAGGCCTAAATCAAAATTAGTTACCTTACCTTTGAATGTTGCAATTGTGCTTGTATTACTATAGAGCTCATGAAGCAGTTGGTTGTCTTCGCTTCCAATGTCGAGCCTGAATCTTGGATCATCTATTAGAAGAACTCTGCTTTTAGCAGTGTCGACAGGGAAATAAATCATATCGCGATAATCTGACAATATATTGTCCTTTTCGAATACATATTTGAATATCCAGGAATAAACTGGGTTTGAAATTACAGTTGGATTTCCGGTGCCGCCACCACCACTTCCCCTTCCTCCTAAATAACTAGCAACATAAGCAGCGGATTCAAGCTGAGCCGATGTAACATCCGTAACAATGAGCAGTGTAGTACTAGTCAGTCCAAAAACAATAATCGATGAAACTATAGCAACTGTAAGTGTCTTTTGTGTAATTTTTTTGGTCCTTTCTATCATATCAACTATAAGTTTCGCTGCTCCTATACAGAGCGCCGGCAATATTGGAATCCAATAAAAGAAGTTAGTGTACCCCATAACGGCAAGGAATGCTAGGAATGGAAGGCTCCATAAAAGAATGAAATAGTCTCTTCTTAGGAAGGAATAAGCGAGGCCACCAAGTCCTGCTACAAAAATGAAGGGATCAGTAATAGCTAAAAGGAATACGATCCAAGGCAGGCCGGCATTGTCTCTATTTATTTGCCATAGCACATCATTTGTCCAAAGGTTAAACGCACCGGCCATTATACTCTGTGCAGGCCAAAGTACCGGGATCAATATCACAGGAACAAACCACATTCCAAGAGCTCTTAGGCTTCGCTTATTATTCCGATAAATGAGGAAAGCAACTAAGGGGATCATGGTAAATGCGGGAATTTTTGTAAAAATGGCTACGCCGAGGAATATTCCTGATAGGACAATTAGAATATTGTTAGTAGTGTTGTTGTTATTTTTTTCTGATTTTGATTTTGCAGTATAAACCGCCAGCAATATTGAAAGGAGAAGGAATGGCAGGAGAATAGAATCTAGCAATATCATTCTAGAAAACCATGTTGCTGGCATTACTGCAAATAGAATTGAAGCAATTAGTGCTACATTTCTCTTATAGATACGCTCTGAGATCTTGTAGATTAGAAAAGTATCAATTACTGCCAGTATTCCCATTAAGGCTCTGGGAACTTGATAGAGTGATTCCATTGAATGCAGTCCTGGAGAAGGATTTAATGATTCTGGAAACCCAATAATCGTTAGCATACCACCCAGAAAGATTTGTCCAAAAAATGGGTGATCATAATAATATGCCTCTTGGGGCCCAAGACCTTCCATGATATGCATGGCTCTTCGCATGTATACTCCCTCATCATAGAAAAGATTGGGAAAGCCGACAGGGTTCCATAGGTGGGTATAGGCAGATAGTGCTAAGGGTATCAAGACAAGTGACATTGACACGGAGTATGACTGCCTAGAGAGAAGTCCCAAACTCCTATCTTTTGAAGGGAACACGATTATTATCGTTTGCTGGCATGCATGCAAAAGATTATTTCCCCTTTTGATTTCTGCTAATATTGCCTTATGGTTACAAAAATGGCCATTGTCGCCATCACGAGGCACGGTATTGAAATAGCCCGCAGGATAAAACAAAGGATGCCTGAAGTGGAGATACATGTGCCAGCAAAGCATAATGATGGTGGCAATGACATTGTCTGGTTTTCAGAGCAAAGCACGCAGCTTGTCGCCAAACTATTCAAGAGTTACGATGCTTTGATCTGCATATTTTCTCTTGGAGCAGTCATCCGAATGGTGGCACCGCATCTAATTGATAAAAAGAGCGATCCTGCTGTGTTAGTCATTGAT
>JAICHI010000289.1 GCA_025922735.1 Nitrososphaeraceae archaeon
GCTGCTACTTTTGCCCTTGGCAGGTTTGCAGACAACCTTGCCGTCTTTGACCACCTGAAGACCCTGCTGACTGACAAGTGGTTCCGAGTCCGCATAAATACATGCAGAGCACTTGCTGATGCCGAACTGATAAAGGCGATCCCTGACCTGACATGGGTGATGGAGAACGACTTGGACTACGGGGTAAGGAGGGTAGCTGAAGAATGTATAAACATCATAAGAGGAGCAACAAGGAAGCCAAAAGAAGTCGTGCAGATAAGAGAGGAGCTTGAAAACCTCAAGTCAAAGAATCTGGAACTACTGCAAAAGGTGGATAGGTTGGAGCGGGAGCTTCGCTAACTTCGGATAACAAACTCTGCAACTATATCCTGTTAAAGCGCGGGGCTTATCACTCACAAGAAACCTGTAAGATAAGCACGCAATCACCTGCGGTCCTCCTATTACGAACTTCTTCGATGTTATTTGTCCACTTTTAGATGGAGAAACACAAGCAGGCAATCAAAAGCAAAGGATTGACAATACAGACATCAAGTATGGCATACACGCAGGTCATCAACTTCCAAGTATCTCAGTGCAATCATAAGTGTAAGAAATGAGCTACAACTTAAATTGCTTGTTGTAAAGGATGAACTGCTCGTGTTCTTTTATCACTAATTTATTGATAAAGGATGATAATTGTTTACTGTCGTAACATACTAGCTGCAGACCGTCAAATTTACCATTTAAGTAAAGATTCATCATAAAAGAGATAAGTTCACGGAGTGAGCTTGCAGGTACAACGTCAAGATAGACTACTTGCAGAATGTTGGCCCGGTCCCAGTAACCACACTTGTTAATTATTGCAATGCCATCAATGGGCCTGCCAGTCACAATTACACGTTCTTCTTTCACGAAATTTAGAAGTGCTCTACGGTCAAACGCGTACCAGCGCCATGACTTGACATATCTCTTTCCAGACAGGCGATAGATCTTGGACTGCTGAAGGTACTGCCAGATATCAACTATATCATCAGCATTTGCAATTCTTGCATTTGACTCTTGGTGCCTTGGTGTACCTACTATACTGTAGTACATCCACTTTGATATTATCTTGAAACCATTCTTTTCCATCAGGCTCTGCGATGCAAAATTGGTTGCACCCACTATTGCAGATGCTTGTCGAGCGCCTTTCCGCCTGCCATACTCTAGCATTTTTGTGAGGAGCCTTGTCGCAACGTAAGACCGGCGATGATCAGGGCGTACTCTTACACCTTCAAGCCAGATACCTTTGCCTTCGGGACAGATAGCAACATGTGACATCGCAATCTTCTCCCCACCAGACTCGACTACAAATAGTTGGCCATTCTTTTCTGTGTACCAATAATCCCACACTCTATCGATGTAGTCGCCCCAGCTGAAGGTATTTGTGCAAAAACTGAGGATCTCATCCTTGTCTGATCTTCTGGCGGGCCTGATCGTTATCATCAAGTTTTCTTATAGCACCTGGTTCCATCATGCGGATAAGAGTTATTATGGGCTACTTGACATTCTTAATGAATTCATAGACGACTTCTACAAGCGAGTCAATCTCTTAATATTATGACGACATAGGGATGTATTATCAAACTGGCATATCGCCGACATATTTTGTATGCAGGCTTTTGTTGTAAAAATGTAGTTCAATATAGTCTCTACACCTAGGGACGTTGCTGCCTGCTGCGGCTGCTCTGATTCTGCTTGGTCTAAGTACAATAGAAGAGGACACCACTTTTATTGCTTGTCAATATCAGTTTCAATGTCTACATTCAACTTTAAACACAGTTGGCATATAGTGGAGAAATCATATCATCTCTTGTTATGGCTGCAGCTCAATTTGGCATATAGATCATAACACAAAACATTTTAAATGTAAGGTGTTTAGCTGATGAGTTCTATCTTAAAACCCTGCTTAAAATGGACTTCCTGCACTGCGCCAGCCAGTCACTATATGATAGTCTTGTTTGGGGGGCCTGCGACAAATGCCTTTGATTCGCGGAATACAGGTGTTCAGCTTATCAATGTCATTAAGTAGGGTGCTTTTAGGCAAAAAAACTCATGTTAAATTGGGCGATAAGGGCTA
>JAICHI010000290.1 GCA_025922735.1 Nitrososphaeraceae archaeon
CTTATCGTTTTTTTTCACCTCTATAAGCTTGGACTTACGTTCCTCGGTTGAGACCTGCTTCAGCGAAGTATCTACTTCACCCATTACCTTGTTGACCCTGATTACTTTCTGAACCGCTTTTTGCTTTGCCCTGACATAGCGCTCAATGTTTCTAATCCAGCTAGTTGCAATCTCGGAGATATGGAGAAAGCCGGTCATGCTATTGTATTCGTCGAGCGTGACATATGCCCCATGTCCTGTCACTTGCCTGACAGTGACAATTATGATTTCTCCTTCCTCAGGAAGCCGCTGGATCTCGTCCGGTGCAGTCATCTTATAGTTACGATACTCACGGAGCAGAGGGTATAATTTAAGATTATGTTTCAAGTTTTCACACACAAGACAATTTTGGTTCTAGATTTCCGTCAAAGGGCCCAATTCTTTGCATCAGTTTTGTACATGCGTTTTATAGACATCATAGTGAGTGATTTGGCCGCAAACTATGTAAGATTAGTTTTGTGTACCATAGTCACTCATGATTTCTCATGTTCTCATCTGTTAGTGTCTGATATAAAAAAATATTAGAGTGCTAAAAGTCAATCCCTTTCCTTGCCTTTATCCCCTTTTGATAAGGGTGTTTGATCTCTCTCATTTCTGTGACCAAATCCGCTGCAGCGATGACAGATTCAGGAACATAGTTGCCGGTTAAAACGAGGCTAGTTTTTTCGGGCCTTGCAGCAATGATATCTAAAATGTCCTGCTCCGATATCAGGTTCAGTTTTGCGGCATAATTTACTTCATCTAATACCATTATATCGTAGATGCCAGAGGCGATTTTTTCCTTCGCAAGGGCAATTGCCTCTTTTGCCGCTCTCTGGTGGTCTTCTATTGGATGATCGTCGTCAATTATGCCAACGAATCCCCTGCCGGCTGCTATCATCTCAAACTCGGGTTCAAGCCTCTTTGAGCTTGTAAGCTCACCATAGTACCACTCACCCTTGATGAATTGGATCATGCCGACCTTATATCCGTGGCCTACTGCACGCAATACAATGCCAAGCGCTGCGGTAGTCTTACCCTTGCCCTTTCCCGTGTAGACAATTACAAGGCCTCTTTGTAGCATCTGTCAGGAGATGATAAAGGTGTGTGAAGATAAAAATGAATCTAGCATTTTTCATCAGGCAAGCTTCGCACTATGTCTTGTGTAAGGAGTAGCTATTAGCTGGACTTTTCATCTGTTACTTATTTTTAGATCCATCAATTGCCTTGCTCGTGCTGGTGTTGCAGACTTGCAAGATATGGCTTGCAGTAGGGACCTATGAGAAGCCCCAGTACTTTTCGAGATATCGTATCTTCACTAACTCCATTCTGCAAGATTGATTGATCTGCCCTTGTCCGACATCTCTCCTAATCGCGTTATTGGCCAGATGTCAATGGATAATAATAGTGCAATTCCAGCTATCCCAAAAACAAAAATTAAAATTAAAATCAATTTAACCAACACTCAATGCAAGTATCCCGCATAGTCATCGCAGGCGTTACAAGCGGAGTTGGTAAGACAACGGTCGCAGTAGGTATCATGCATGGCCTCAGAAAAAGAGGTTTGCGAGTCCAACCATTCAAAGTTGGTCCAGACTTTATAGACCCTTCGTATCACACTATAGTAACAAATAGGAAGTCGCGCAACCTTGACGTCTGGATGATGGGCAGGCAGGGAGTTCTTGACTGCTTTGCCTCAGCAAGTGAAGATGCAGATATCGCGGTAGTCGAAGGCGTAATGGGATTATTTGACGGAATGTCTGGCAAGAGTGACTTTGCCAGCACAGCCCATATGGCCAAAATTCTAGATGCACCTATAGTGTTAGTAGTCGATGCAAGCAAGGGTGCCCGATCTATAGCTGCCATTATACTTGGTTTTTTGCACTTTGACAGAAAACTACGGATAGCAGCTGTCATACTGAACAACGTTGCAGGACAGAGGCATGCCAGCTACATAACGGAAGCTCTTGCAGGGATAGTCAAGATCCCCGTGGTAGGAATACTCCCACGCAATAGCGACATCAACATGGAAGAGCGACACCTTGGGCTAGTGCCTGCATTA
>JAICHI010000291.1 GCA_025922735.1 Nitrososphaeraceae archaeon
GCCCCTTAAGATAGGTAATAAAGAGCAGCAGCCTATGAAGCTGCTAAGCTGAGGTCGTGGGTTCAAATCCCACCCGGTCCATTTTTTACTATGAGGGAATTATGGCATTAAATTGTGCTCATTATCTGTCATTGCCAGTCAGGATGTCTCGTAATGCCAATGTCGTATCCTACCTTTGTCTGACGCCACGTCCTGATGACCCACGTATACTATCCAAGATGCTGTCATCATCGAGAACTCTCTATAGATTCTCCAGTACATTCAGAAACCATGTCTGAATGCGGGTTACGTTTACTTCTTGCGTTGCATAAATAGTACTTCAGGATGCAGACAGGCTTGACGCTCTTGGTGCAATAGGGATTGCACGCACATTTAGCATTGGAGGGTCAGAGAACAGAAAATTTTACAACGCTGATGACCCATTCTACAGATCCGACAGGGACTTAGACGATATACAGTGGACGCTTGACCATTTTCAGACGAAGCTGCTGAAATTAGAGGATTCCATGCACACTAAGACTGCAAAGAAAATTGCTCAAGAGCGAACAAGATTCATGATACTGTTTATCCGACAATTGCAAAACGAAATCTAGCCGTAGTTTACATAGTATTTGTAGCGCTTTTCTACATCCTTGTTCTCGCCTGCAAGCACCTTTGCAATTTCTTTTTCTAGGCTTTTCCTTGCCTGTTCCTTGAATTGGTCGGCTGCCGGTGTCTGTGGAAAAGAGGCAAGTGTATATTCAAAGTGCTTCATAAATTCCACAACCTTATTCCGGAATTCTTCCGGAGTTGGGCGCGTCTTACTCTCTATCTTGAACCAAGATGTCGCGCAAGCAGTGGAGTAAAGCTTGGCAAGATCTTCTATCAGCCTATCTATCTCAAAATAGTCGGCGTTCATAATTGGGATTATCTCACACTTGCAGACATGCATGCGTATGTGTGATTGTATGTATGTATATTTCTATGTGTGCACTAAGACGTGTGATATTTTTATTCTTCTGCCGTGATGATGTGCGCGTAAAAGATTTCACTCACAGAAAGCATACAGAGAGGTCTAACCCATGATGATGTTCTAGTTATGGGACCGATCTCTATACGAGTTACGCTGCCATGGGCGCTGTCTGTCAAAGACTTCATCACATATTTTCTGATTCTGATCCCTGCTCCTTCTCCTCCAATCCTTCGTCTGTGATATTACCTAATCGACAAGTGCCGTCTTTTCCTATACTCCATCTCTTTCCCCCACGTTAACTTTGTCGACAACACTATGCCAGAAGACTCTAAGATTGAGTCAGTTGATAGAATTGTCGTCTACATTTTTACAAGCCAATACTTTTGTAGGGCATGTAAAATAATTATTCCTGATTATTATACCTTGAATTCTTAAATGAATGGTCAGAGATCTATATATCAACAAAGAGACAAATGGTAAGAAAAAGGATGTTAAACAAAAGGACAGTGATAGTAGCATCATCTCTAGTTGCCATTCCATTGACTGTAATTATAATTGCTACCGCTATTCATAGAAGAAGGCGTAAATCGCTAGAAACTAGTAGATTTTCAGGACAGACAAGGTCAACAGCGAATGTTAATACTACTACTACTGCTGCTGTTATCGACAGGCAACAACAAAAGGAAAAATCACAAGCGCAGCTGCAACAACCTTCTTCGCAAGGGTCTGAGACGAAAACAGCGGCGATGACAGCGACTGCTGCCACCATTTCTACCAACACAACTATTGCTACCAAAGAAGATATTACTACTACTCCTGCAGCAGTAGCACCATCGCCAATGGGGCCTTCAGGTAATCCTGATAGCGCAATAATAACTCCCTCTTCTTATCAAACTCCAGAAGAGGAAGAGATATCAGTTTCTGACGAAGCTAAGAAGTCAGGAGAATCGCTAAAAGACCTGATCGTCACAGCTATTAAAGAGGCAAAAGATTCTGCAAAGGGAACAGGAAAACGACTAAAAGAACAAACTATCAATATAGCTGCTACAACTGATTCAAAAGATATTCCCTCCTTAGGAGACAATGTCAATGCCTTGGTCGGCCTCTTTGAAGAGACAATGATTGAGA
>JAICHI010000292.1 GCA_025922735.1 Nitrososphaeraceae archaeon
AAAAGAGCATGAATGCAAAATCAAGTTACCGAAGAAGGTCAGCTTAGAATATTTGCATATTTTAGATGTTGTCAACAATTACACATCTTTTGAACTTACAGGTTCTTCTCTTCTTCTGTCAATTTATCTATCGGCTCACCAAAACATCAATTAGTAGTAGTACCTTCACTATTGCCGCTACGGCTACTATCACTGCTAATAACAGCCCCTGTTGTTGTTTCTTCCGCAGTATTATTGCCTATGTTGCTCTGCTACTGCTGCCGTCGGGTGTAGTTAAAGTCAAGTTACTCTGTATATTCTCTAATTCATTTAAAGCTAAATTTAAGTTCCTAAATACACCTCGAGTATCGTTATTCTGCATTGCTATGTATGCTTGTTCTGTATGCGTTATTGCCTGTGCGATCAATTGATTTATTGCTGTTACATTTATTGCGCCGGTGCTGCTAGTACTATTATCACTCGTTGTCGCTTCCGTAGTTGTTGCTCCTGTTGTTGCGCCTGATGTTGCAGTATACCCAAAAATGAATTCAACCCTTTCTGGACCGAATTGGACTACTATCCGGTAATTGCCGCTTGTTACCATTGGTTCTTCATAGTCGGGCTTTCCTTCATTGTCACCTGCTACAAAGCTGTGCGTGAACTGAGTGAACTCGTTGGCTGCTGTTACCCTAACATAAACTAACTCAACAGTCTTGCCTTCTGGGTCTATTACATGTATCAAAGCCTCAGAATAAGGACCTCGCACTTCAATAGAGCCACTAACTGTAATTATATCGCCAGCTGTAAAGCTGTCACCATTTAATGTGGCTGTCAATCCTCCATCGGTCTCTACTTGAGGCTCGCCTTGCTGTGCGCTTCCTGTCTCAATGTTTGCAGAAAAAAGAAGGGCAGCAGCAATTGCTGATAGGCTTACCACCTTTATTGCAAGTGCAAATAATCGTGAAGATGACGTTTCCATAATTTCCAGAACAAAGACAAGTTCTGGAACAAAATAAGGCTATACGTTAATTATTCTCTAAGAATTTTCATCTAGTAATGGGTCCTTCCCACGACCTCAGCTCGCTGTAATGACAGCTGTATTCCTTATCCAAAGAGACGGCTATGGAAAGATAACAATTGTTCAAATCCCACCCGCTCCACTCTTTTTCTTTTTGCACCATTACATACAATACTACTTTGAGCATTTCAACCTCTCTGTAACCAAGCTTTCTGTGTCTTCTATGTGCATTGCTTCTTCCTTTTGTTTTGTTTTACTTGCAAAAGATGTTCCCATTTATCTGCATCTCTAGGTGCATTCTCAAGAGTCTTTATTTCTAATTCTAGATGTCTCTTCATGACCGGGTTCATTACTCCAAAGTCTCCTTGACTGTTTATCCTTAACATTCTTTGACTTGTTTCAATCATTTTCTTTATGGATACTTCTGTTGAATCGTGGATTGAGAAGACCAAACCGATGGGGACGTGATAATGACGAAATGTAATGATAGTTAAAAGCAGCCTAGCACAGGAAGGAGAGGGGGTAGACATTTTTCTTGTCCGATAAGAGCAATATTTTTGCAAGCAGAGACCTCTTAAATAAGATATTAACGGTGAAAAGAAAGGTAAATGCGATTCATTATTCTTACAATGTTTCCGACTAAACTAGGAAACATAGCTGTCAAAGACCAAAACTTTATTAAAAATATCCAAGGTTTCATAGAGAACAACAAAGCTGAGTCAGCGTACTTTACTGAGCTCAATGGCGGTAAAGCAGGTATTTTCAATATAGATATGCAGCAATCAAGACCATTCGACACTAAGAAATTGGTTGAAGCATAGAAAAAGACCTATGACCGACCTATTCTCTGCACTGGTAGAATGGAACATCGTACTTCGACAGGCTGGTTGGATAATACCTGCCTTGATACAGGTTATTTTTTACAGAGGCACCATTACCCGTGCTAGAGTTATCGAGATTTTTCTATTATACAATATCGGCGTAGGTGGGATGATTACTGCCACAAGTATAATCTTTCACACTCTATTTGCTGATCAAACAGCCGAATCCATAGGCTGGGCTGCTGGCAACCCTTTTCAAATG
>JAICHI010000293.1 GCA_025922735.1 Nitrososphaeraceae archaeon
GGAGTACTGTATCGGTTGAGAGGCTCAAGCACTAGCTGGATGCCATAGTCTGCAGCCTTTCTGGTTAGGCACCTCATTATTGGTACTGCTTTTGCTGCAAAAAGCTCCTTTTCATTTGCAGAAATGATCCTGTGCGTCCTGTCAACGCCCTGCATTTCATCAGCAAAGAGACAAACGTTCATCTCATGACCTCCCAGAATGTTGCATAGCTTAAGGCAATCAATGACATACTGCTCTGAGGCTTGTACTAGCATAGGATCACTGCTTAGAAGTCTGCGCTTCCAACCATCGCTGCTGATAGAACCCCACATACCAGTGACGCCACAGACAGATAATCCATAGGAGTTTAGTGAGTCAAGCAATTTCTTTGCATCCACTTCACTAGGCTCCCCAAACATTTCAATTGCATCATAACCCTGTCTTGCTAGGACAGTCAAAGTATTGTCAATGGGCTCAATCTTTCTAAAGGAGGCAAGAGTGATAGCGTATTTCATTGCGCATCAACTAGGAATCTCATAATATCGACGCATCTTGCTGAGCCTGAATCGGATGTAATGCCATGCTTTCTGCTTGAAGCATAGAATGCAAGTCCTTCCTCTGTTTGTAGGTCAGGGGGCCTCCCATGTGATCCTTTGACCAAGCTCGCTTCAAGTGGTATAGACTTTGTCTTTTGATCGATAAACAACTCTACAGGATCATAGCCTGGTTTTCTGTGTATGTCCACCTTGCGTGCAAAATCCGGTGCCCTGCTTTCGTCATGCCACCAGTAGTAGCTGAACCACTTGTCTCTTGCGGAAATAGCTATCAGCTCTCCGCTTCGTTCATGATCTATTCCAAGCTCTTTCTTCCCCGCGCCATCCAAAATCCTGTCTACTCCAGAAGTAGCCTCCAATGTCTTTCTAGTCTCCCCTTCATAACCATCTTTGATGTATATGTGCGCTACCTGATGATCAACCATTGCAAATGCCTTGCTATATTCAAAATCTAAATATTCTTTTTCCTGAATGGTGCGGATGGAAAGTAGGCCGGCGTCTCGAAGCACAAGGTTGAGAGGTACTGCACCATTGACATCGTTAAATGCATATTCAGATATAATGACAAACTGCATTTCGTCTCGTATTCCAAGATCGGTTGCCTTTTGAGCAAGTTTGCCAACTATTTCATCAGCCTTTTTCAGATCATCTCTAACCTGAACCGCTTGCTTTCCAAAGCGCTGCGCCGAATAATCTGCATGTGGAACATATATAAAGAGAAAATTAGGCCGCTCGCTTTCCAAAGTATATTCAGCAGCATTTGCTATCCATTCGCTTGATTTAGATGATGCAAGTGGTCCCCAGTAGCTTGCAAGGTTGAACTCACCTAACTTTTCCTTCAATTTTTCATAATAGCCCACTGGCTTTGAATAGCACCACATAACCATCTTGTCATCTAGATGTATCGGCCGTGGAGTCACCACAATGTCAGAATTGGCGTACATTGTATTTTGCCAAAAGAGCACAGCAGTTTTTTTACTGTTTTTATACTTGATGGTGTCCCATATTCTTTGAGCCTGAACAAGCGAGCTGGATTGCTCCCAGAAGGATACACTGTATGTGTTCCTATCATACAATCCATTTGCTATTATTCCATGCTCTCTAGGATACTTGCCAGAAAGGATGCTGGCCTGAACAGTTGATGTAACCGCAGGAAATGTAGGCTCAAGTTTTGCTGCTTCCCCATTTTCAGTAATCTTGGCAATATTTGGTAACAGGCCAGAGTCTAAGTGTTTTTGTTCGAGGCCGACGACATCAAGTAATATCGAATAGTTCATTTGTTAATTTGCTCCTCGTTGATACTCTCGTGCCACTTAAATGCGTTAGTGTTAAGTAAATGAATTCTTGTGTGTGATGTTGGTATTATTTTTCAAAGTGCAGTTTTGGAAATACTTCAAAGAAAATCGCCTTCTTCCTTAGTATGCAACGCCTGTAACCCTGAGATGCAAATGCCTAGGATAATATCAAGAAATGGCGTAATCATTTCAGTTAGTACCCAAAACTAGACAAATGACTGTGAATAAAAAGAGGA
>JAICHI010000294.1 GCA_025922735.1 Nitrososphaeraceae archaeon
CAGGTTACACCGCGAATTTGGGCGTGATTATGACAATTGCAGACAAGAGCTCGACAATATTTAGCGATGAGCTGAACCACGCTAGCATAGTAGATGCATGCCGGCTAAGTGGTGCGACAATCATTGTCTTCCGGCATAATGACACGGATCATTTAGAAGAACTAATGCGGCGCAGTAAAGGCAGAAAAATTGTGATAACCGAAGGTATCTTTAGCATGGATGGCGACATTGGAAAACTCTCAGAAATACAGAGGATAGCAGAACATCATGATGCAATAACTGTCATTGACGACGCACATGGGGATTTTGTCTTTGGCCCTTCCTTTTCAGGCATTCCAGCTAAATTGGGAGTGAACTTTGACATCCATATAAGTAGCATGAGCAAAGGGCTAGGTTGCTTTGGAGGCTATGTAGCCACTACATTCTCCATTAGAGAACTTTTGATAAATAGGTCAAGGCAATTTATCTATACTTCAGCCCTGCCTGACCACCTATGCTCTGCAGCAATTACCGCTATTCCAATAGCAAAGAGTGGATATCGACAAAAGAGACTTGAGGGGAATATCCTCCATTTTTCATCAACATTGAAAAGGCTTGGATTTAAACTAGGTAACTCTGCAAGCCAGATAATTCCAGTCAACGTTGGCAAAGAAGTACAGGCTGTAGGGCTTTCCAATGAATTGTTAAAGGAGGGTGTTTTTGCCCAAGCAATTAGGTATCCGACAGTTAAAAAAGGGCATGCTCGCCTCAGAATTTCACTCAGCGCAATGCACCGACAGGAACATTTGGATTCTGCAGCCGAGGCATTTGAAAGAGCAGGCAAAAAGACAGGTATGCTATAGAAGTAAGTATTTCTAAATTCGAATTTAGAAACAAAACTTATTAGGATAGAATGGGAATTAGCGATCCCCCTATATGCCTGGAAAAGAATTTGTCTTCAAGCTAAACCTGTCAGAAGAGCAAAGCAGAGAGATAGGCCTGTATATTAGTTCGCTTCCACCTTCCGACCTGCTGTTTGCTCTCCGCTTTGCATATAGCCGCTATGCAGCTGAAAGCGGCGGGTATTTGATGCCTGGTCGAAAGAGTCTGGTGAAAAGGGAAACGCTCTCGCTCACCGAGGACCAAGCGAATTGGCGGCTGAATAATTGGAAGGCCATGATCAAGACGTACAGGGAAAAAGGTTATAGTTACCCCACCATATCTAGGATAAAAAAACAAGTTCAAGAAATAGCAAGCAAAAAAAAAATAAAGAGAGAGCTAATGGGCTAGAGCTAATAGCTCGTTGCCTCTAAGTTCTTTGCAGCTAGGTTTGGAGAGGGGAGATCTGGGAACTTGTTCTTCATGTTCATTTCTACTACTGCGCTCGCTTCTTCCATTATCTGTGCGGTGTCTTCGTTTATTGTGTTGAAGTTTGCAATTTCGCTGTTTGGTATCTGTCCTGAGTCTGTCATAATGTTTCCCAGCAGCTCAGATATCTGTCCAAATGACTGATCTGCCTCCGGCATCATTCCTGATAGTCCGCTCTGCAATCCCTTTATCACAGACATTGCAGGGCTCAGCGTTACCACTACGTCTCCGAGCTCGGTCATTGTATTGAGCCTAAGCTGTATCTGTTCTAGAGCTAGCTTTGCTGATGTGACCATCTTGTTCATCTTTCGAATCTGCGATAGCTCTCCTGACAAAACCTTTGCATGCGAAGAATCATGACTCTGCATCGCAAGGACTACCCGCTTGAAAATTAGCTTATCTTTTTCTTGCATTCTTGATGCTATTGCATCCAGCCTTGCGATCTGCATATGCAACTTTTTCTGTGCTTCTTCTATCCTTGGCTTCAGCGGAGCTTGTGGCTTGATGCCCTCAAGCAATTTGTGACCAACGCTTTCTCCTTGTGGCTTTACCCACCTGCTATCAAATGGCATTCCTATTAATATGGCACCCACCCATCATGACATAAGGGAAATAAAGGTAGCATTGTACTGCGGCTCCATGTAACCGTAGTAACAGGGATGGACGGTTACACACGCTCTTCCTTATTCTCGTTTTCAGGACC
>JAICHI010000295.1 GCA_025922735.1 Nitrososphaeraceae archaeon
ATAATGTGATTGTCTTCTAGAATTACCACATCTGCAGTCGTCGGAATATAAAGTCGAGTATAAATAAAAAGGCTAAGGTTAGTTCAGATGTATGAAGGTGAGCACCCCCAATTAATAGCTATTTACAAGATTTAGCGACAGCTCAATGATGAGTGAAAAATTATTGGCCATTTATGATGGACTTTAGGATGTCAAAGGTAAAGTAGATATTGCATAGTCTACAGACCAAAGTGGGAGTATCACCATCATCGTCAGATACAAACCCAAATTTGTTATCTTCACCTTCTTCATCCACCTTTATCAGCTGATCGCCGCAAATTGGACAGCTCCACGTCAAGCTAAAGTGCCTTTGGCCCCTAGCGATACTGGATCAACATCAACAATGCTATCACAATCAGCCCTGCTGCGATTAACGAAGATTTTATCATCTTGTTATTAGTTAAACTAGAACCATTGTACTCTTGTTTCACTATGTGCGTTTGCTCCTCGGCTAAATTGCACAACAGATCATAAAAGTGTCTACAAAGTAGAATAGAGCTATTGATATCATAATAAAATGATGAAGGCTCTCTTTTAATTCATCGCTTATGAGTTAATTTTCAAACTAAAAGTGATAGGGCTTAAATTTATCATTTGGAAAGCTAGGTGACTCTGTATCTAATTAGAACCAGAGAAATACAATATTATGCAATAATAGTGGCTATTCACACATGCAAAGAGAAAATGAGTCTGATGACGGGTCGCAAAAGGTCGCAGTAATTACTGGTTCTAGCAAGGGAATAGGAAAGGCCATTGCTATTGAATTTGCCAAAGAAGGTTACAAGATAGTTCTGAATGCAAGAGACGAAGACGAGCTAATTGAAGCGGTGAACGATGTAAAGAAAACCATCGGTGCAACTGAAGAACGAGTAACATACTCAGTAGGCGATATATCGCAGGAGAACATTTGCATCTCTTTAATAGAACACACAATCAAGGTGTTCGGTAGAATTGATGTGCTTGTCAATAACGCAGGTATCGGAGGTGCCTCAAAAAGGGTACAGGAACTTACATCTGATGAATGGGATTACGTTATCGATGTCAACCTCAAGGGAGCATTCTTGTGTATGCGAGAAGCAATAAAGAAGATGACTTATGGTGACAAGAGTACAAGAAAGACGTATTCAATTATCAATATCTCATCAGTCCATGAATCCATTCCACAACCGCAATCAGTACCCTACTCTGCCTCAAAAGGAGGCATGGAAATGCTGACAAGAACTGTAGCGCTCGAGGTGGCAGATAAAGGCATAAGGGTCAATGGGATTGCTCCGGGGGCAATAGCTACGGATATGAACATAGAGATACTTGAGGATGAACAAAAAAGGAAAGAGGAAGAGATGAGAATTCCCATGCACAGAATCGGTCGACCACAAGAAATAGCCAAGGTAGCACTATTTTTGGCCTCTGATGATGCTAGCTACATGACAGGAACAACGGTATACGTAGATGGTGGTCTCACCTTGTCATCCTAAACATTATAGGTTGCCAAAATCCATAACAGATCCTAGTTATGTCTGAGGGACAGCAATTCTCACCTTCATCTGCTTTGAGCGGAGACCAAGGACAAGAAGAAGATGATATTGGTGCCCAGCAGAAACCTTTCGAAAAGCGGCCGCTGGACCCCAAGAAGCGTGCCCTCCTTAAGAATTTAGTCAAAAAGAATACGTTATGCCATCACTTGCAAATTTACACTCAAGCAAATTCCATATGCAGAAGGATATCTTACTCTTACGAGGAAGGGAAGATTTCAGAAAAACAAGCCATGGAGCTAATGTTTGAAGCTCATGAAAAGATGAGCCATAGGGGATTGCCAAAGGAGGTCATAGCAATTGAAATGCATAAGCGTCTAGACAAACTCGAAGATAATGACAAGACATCGTTTGCCGTAATTATGGCAAATACAAATAGCTCAGTCCATGCAAGAGGGGCCAATAGTAAAGACGATATGAAAGATGTGGCTCCCGGCGATGACAGTAGGGAAGACAAGTATTCTGAGAGCTATTG
>JAICHI010000296.1 GCA_025922735.1 Nitrososphaeraceae archaeon
ATGGAATAACTGGGAGGTGTCCTCTTAATGCAAACCTGTATTTTTCCATCAATTATGCAAGGATTCCAAAGAAAAACTAACAATTGTTTCAAAGGACCTCTATCGTTTGCTACGGAAATCATTATCTATTGTGAATAGACAGGCATAGTTCCTAAATCTTGGTAAGGCAGACCTTGACCGGATGTATTATCGCTGTATATATCATGTGAGTAAGTTGATGAGTCTTAAGGCTTAGACTTTGCCTATCGAGCCAATATGATCAGACAATTTCTCACCTGCTATATTTTTATATCATCTTCTTCAAGCCATATTCCATTGTCGGAGGAAGATTTGGAGTCTCTCGGGTGGAATGATCTTGTAGCACAAAAGCGCCAGCTTACCAGCGAGCTCAAAGAGCTCTCGGACAAGATTATTGACATTGACAGGAACCAATTGCGCTCGATAGGTAACAGCCTCAAGGAGCAGAGAAGTCTTCTTGATGCTCACACTGAGAGGCTAAAGCAGATACGGTCTGAAGTAGATGGTCGTAACTCAGAACTTTTGTCGGTCAGCGAAAAACTATCACAATCAAGGAACTTTCTTTCAATGATGGAGGCTCGGTTTCCTTCAGAAAAAGAAGAGGACTTGCAGGCCCTTGTGCAAAAGAACCAAGATATAATCGATGCCAAAGACTACAAGAGTGAACGTGAAAAAAACGAGATCTTATCCCGGATAAAGGAGGCCACGATGAAGCTAGAAGCCGTCAAGGCTACACGTACGATAAGAGAACAGTTCTCCCAACAGAGTCAGGAATCTGTCAATATTAACAATGCCATAAAGCAGCTAAGTGATGAGCGCGACTTGATTCGGAGCAAGATATCTAAGATAAATGTAGCACTGGATAACTTTTATAATTCAAAAAGAAAGCTAACCTCAGAGCATCAATCCTATCTTGTAAGGTACGATAGCATCGCAAAGCAATTTGAGGCAATCAATGCACGTCTTGATTCAATGTCTGAGATGAGGCGCAAGCAGAGAAAGGAGTACGGCTATGTCGAACAAAGCGACGCGCTTTTCAAAGTAAAGGAAGAAGCAAAGAAAAAGCTGCAATCAGGCTCGAAGCTTAGCTTTGAAGAATTGAAGCTTCTCTATGGGGATAAAGATTAATTTGATTTGCTCGCCATGCCAGTAGATAAATAGATCATAACATGGGGATAAATGATTTTGCCTTTGCTTGTTCTGTTGACGGCTCAATAGTGGGATATTTTACATACCATGACCAGACTATGTTAATCGTACAGTCCGAGCAGGAAGCAAAGGAAGGTGTTAACAATTTTCTCAGGATAGCAGAGCCTTTTATGGAGCCTCTCATTTCTCATGAATCAATTCATGTAATCATAAAAAAACTAGAGGGCACTGAAGCATCAGACTCACTTGATGAAATCGAAGTCATTGTGGAACGCGATGGGATAAAGCTTCAGGTGCCACTAAATTTTATACACTATTCCCGTGACAATTCGGGAATAGTCCTCCCATTTTAAGAAAAAAATTTTGTGTGCCGGTAGTTATGCGTTATTTGATATCGTCAGACAGCTCGCGCTGGCTTATTGCCATTTCATCGACTCGAATTGTAACCTTGTACCATTTTTCATTGTGTTTGAAAATGTGTGCAGACGCCTTTTTGTTGCCGGCAGAGCCGTATCCTCCGACACGCTCGCTCAGCCTAGAACGCAGCTTGTCAACTTGATACTGCGCTATCATCAGATTTCCTATTATGTTCTCTAACTCTATATCCCGCTCTTCATCTATGTCAGGAATTTGGGGGTTGTTCTTTCTAGTCTGCATTCTCAATGTACATCCTGTTTCCTACACTGTAGTGGACCTCATCAATGTAGTACGCAGTGTCGACTACTGGTGACGACAGGTTTGCACCGCACACCGGCACTCCCTCTATTTGTTCTTCTGCTTCTTCAATGAGAAGACTCATTTGAGTAATAGTCAAACACATCAAATAATAACGGATAGTATGAATGTACTCTAAGACCTAATTAAAGAC
>JAICHI010000297.1 GCA_025922735.1 Nitrososphaeraceae archaeon
AGAGGGCAAATTACGATTTGTTCGCAAGTGAGGCACTAAAAGCGCTGGACTCGTATGATATGAGAAACAGAATGATATCAGCGCAGCCATCGTTGTCATCAACATTATCAACAACAACAACAACATCTTCATCATCACCTTCTTCTTCTCCTGTTTCGTCGAAAGGCAAAAAAGCAGCAACAATATCTGTCTTGAAATTAACAGAGGAAAAACAGGAGCATAGAACTGAGACCCTGCAGAGTTGGGAAGATGTTGCACATAAGGTTGTAAAGGCATTATCCGAATTAATTAAGTAATGCGCTGACAGATTTCGATAAACCTATGATTCTATGTCGGGTTTACTTACTCTTTTGCTCAAGCTCTTTCGATATTAGCATGTAGGACAAGTGAACTCTTAGCATTTTAATGATAACCTTCGACGTATCGAAATAACCTGAAATAGCTAATGCTCTCCTAAATGAGTGAATGTTGCTCATCCACCATTATTTTTTGTGTTCTTTGATGCGAATATAATCGAACAAAATTTCTCCTCTGCTCCCCTACCACACTATCAACCTGAGCTTTTCAAGTCTGCGGTAAATATATCCTGTTCAATCATCTTCTTGCTTTATGCTGACAAGACCATCTATCTCTAGCAGGTCTTTTTCGTTGGCCATTTCTTTTGCTGATTTTGTCTCTACATCTTCATTCATGCATTTATTGTAAAATTCACACCATTTGCATTTGTAATTGCGCATATATTCGGGAAGCCTTGGTAGTATAGAGGCGTCATTTTCTTCTAAGGCTTTGACAAATAGGTTCTTTCTCCTCACCATTTCATTTTTGAGAAGTTCCCGCGCAATGTCATCTTTGGGCAGTATTACCTGCCAGCTCTCAATGCCAACATTCTTGGCATTTGCAGGTCGGATAAAATAGTCATTTCCTTCAGCGTCTCGTCTTAACCATTTCAATTCCTTGATGTTGTATCTTATAGAGATGATCCCCTTTTCTATGCCGGTTATCGTCAGGTAATACAATAGCTGGCGAAGATATGATTTAAAAGTAGTATCGGAAAAGTCAAGACGCCTGCCGTTTACGGTATCCTTCAATTCCACAACCAAATTATTATCCATAATGTCCGGGTGTGCAATTATTCCATCCATATTCAATTCAGCCTGTGAAACTCCTAGACCCGCGAGCTGTGTGATTACAAATTCGCTTGCTTCGCCACGGACGAAGTGATGCACAGATTCATGATTCAGAGGAGCCATATCTGGAAACTTTCTGCCATAGTACTGACGTCGTATGCAGCTAGTAGGCAATATATCAGATACATGTACCAGATTCCCTTCTCTGGTTCTTTCGTTATGCTTTTGCAATAAGTTGCTGAGAAGAATATCTGTGAATTCGGAATTCCTCTGTATTATTATGGCCAATCCTGATAATCCTATCCTTTCTATAATATTCTAATGCCACCTAATAAATGACAGCTAATAACTATTTTTGTCGATGTCCATCTACCGTTTAGATCTTTTTATTTTGGGTTTGGTTGTATTCTAGGTAGTAAAATAAAAAAAATAATAATAATAATCCACATTCAAGAAATATGAGTTAATCAGGCCTTGCTTCTTCCTTATGACTACTACCGTTTTGGCTGCTATTATGATCTTCTCTACATAATGTATCTATCTATTTATTGGCTATTTGTGGAAAAGGGCCTTCAAGAGGAATAATTTAGCTCTGGCTGCCTTTTTTTAATCTCCAGCGCACCTTTTCTCACCATTGTCTGGGTATCTGCTGAGAGTTCATCCATCCTAAGTTCGCCTCGCCTAAGCTTTTCAATTACCTCCCTGACAGGCATGATGATGTTGCTATTCTTGCTAGTAACCTGCATATCAAGCACGCTGTGGTGAGCATTATTCTTTTCGCCCAAAACCCACAGCAATTCTTCGATCCTACCACGACTGACTGCAAGACGCTTAGCGTACTCGGCGAATACGACCTCGTTGTGCTCTGAAATTGCCCTTGTAAGCATTTTAGCAATAAAGCT
>JAICHI010000298.1 GCA_025922735.1 Nitrososphaeraceae archaeon
ATTGCCATTGTATTAATGAATACTGAGTAGTACTGCCCAACTTTTTGACGATCAAAAATCTCAGCTGTAACCGTGGTTGAATTTACCATATCGACAAAGCCTATGCAACAGTTCATGGAGCGATCATGAAAAGAAATTTCCTCAGAAGCTATATCAAAAACAGATAGACGTTCATCAATTCTAGAGTTATCTAAAGAATTCTCGAGAGATCGCCTCATGTCTAACTTACTTAACTATTCATTCTGAAGTATATTAGTAATCGCATCATGCAAGGCATTCTTAGGAAATGTCAACCGGATAATAGATGAAATATGGTTAACAAAGTTGCTGATAAGTTTAGACCTCAATATCATGATGAGATCTACTGTTTCCTGTCTTGATGTTTTACTGTAAGCTTTGTGGTAGAGCCGCCCTTTTGATTATGAGATCATGATACTCTGAGAAACGATCTTCAAGATTTTCTGGTACGGCCTTATAAAGACATAGAACGGTTATAGGCATTTCCAATCCTTTTATTGCTTCATTGGACACGTTTTCAAGTTGGAGAGCTTCCTCATATCTTCCCTGTTCGATCAATTTAGTTGGCAAAGTGGCCAAAACATTAAGCCCATTTCTTGATTTCTGTTTTGCCAGTTCTACAATATTGCGCATACTATTAAGACTAGGCATGGCAGAAAAGCTGCCATCATCAGAAAAACATTCATCGGCTGGAATTATTATCATATCTTGTGAGTTGAATAGGAAATTAACATTTTCGACTTGGTCAATTGATTCTATGAATTTCTGCTGCTCTTTTGTGTAGATAAGCAAGACATTAATCTGATTGCGATCGACGCCTCGTCTTACATGTGCATTAACAATCTCTTTAAATTGGGATTCGTTGTTATATGTAAAGACCACATGGTCACGGTCCTTCATCTCTAAAATAACGTCACCTACATAATCCATCTTGTTGTATAAGGCTTCTTGCTCATCCAGGAATTGATTTATCACATGTCTTAGTAGCTCAGGTTTACTCGACATACCCATACTCTTGGCCCTTGGTGTTTGCAGGAATTGATCCAGTCTTTTCATCAGGAGTTTTGGAAGGTGGACATAGTACCAATCCTTACGTCCCATAACATGAGTACTTACTTCGTGCTATTATAGTATTGTCTTGGCTGTATAAGCTGTATGAATTGATATGGAAACAACCGCTTCTTAAATAATTGTTATAGACCCCCGAGAAAAATTATTATGTTATCTAATTTTGTAAATAACTAATCAGACGTTTGTACTAGGAAAAAAGGTAGGGATCCAGCTAGACGAATATACCCGACATGCCACGATTCTAAAGATCCATCTGACTTCTATAATTTACGCCTGGACAATCTTTTCTAGGTAAAACCTCTGCATGTTTGTCATGATTTCTTCTAAACAGTCTTCAACAGCAAAGTGCCCTGAATCGAGCCTATGTATTTCGGCTTCTGGAATGTCTTTCAGGTAAGCCTCGCCTCCCTCCGGGGTAAAGAAAATGTCTTTCTGCCCCCAGAAGATAAGGGTCTTTGGCTGGTGCTCACGGAGGAACTTTTGCCACTTTGGATAGAGTACGACATTAGTGCGGTAGTCGTAGAACAAATCCATATGCACTCGCTGAGCGCTTGGCCGCTCCATGAAACGATAATCTATATTCCAGTTGTCCGGGCTGATTAGCTCTGGATTTTTGTGACCATGGAGATAGATCTGCTTGATTACGTCAAACTGCAAGAACCCACACAATGGCTTTTCTGTCTCAGAAGTCCTATTCTTCCACAGCGCATTAAGACCGTCCCATGCACTGGTAAATCCAATTTCGTATGCGTTTGCGTTCTGTATAATCAACCATTCAAGCCAGTCTGGATTAAGACTGATAATTCTGAATCCCACCGGAGCGCCATAGTCCTGCATGTATAGCCCAAAGTGTGTGAAGCCTATTTTCTTCAAGAAGCTCTCTATAATTTCAGAGAGCCTGTCGAACGTATAGTCAAACTTGTCTGGGCTA
>JAICHI010000299.1 GCA_025922735.1 Nitrososphaeraceae archaeon
TCATTTGAGCGCTATATGAAGGAAATAGAAAATCACCAACTAGAAAGGGTGGGTAGGGAAATGCGAAGAATGATGTGGCCAGATGCGCCTGAAGTTTAATCCAGATCGAATCTTTTTTTGTATTATTCCTGCTAACACATAGAAGTACATACTGCACTATAAGCAAGTGCTAGCTACACCTCATCTAATACAGATTGACGAAACAAGTAGAAGAAGAAAAAGAAGGGAAGTAAGGTCACTAGCACTCTACTACCAGCGACTGAAGTTGCTACTATGATTTCAACTACACCCTAAGGCGGCTGAATCCATCTGTGATCATGCCTTTTCCTTGGGTGACTAGACCATCGAATTCCTTGCCAATTGCGCCACAAGTTTCGTCTTGCATCATCTTTGAATAGACTTGATTTGCGTGAGCTTGGTCTCTATAGAATTGCAGCGACACCCCAAGCATCTCATCATCACTAACAGAAAGGATCTTTGCAATGCTTTCTACGCCCTCAGGAAGAACTTCCTCGCTTGTTGTTGTGCTGCTGCTGTTGAGATAGTAGATCTTAGAGCTTACCCCATGTTTGTTGAGCCATTGCACCCATCGCTTTCCAAGCTGTGCTAGAGCCTCCTGATTCTTTTTCGGTGCTCGACTGAAGCTGAGTTGCAGATAACTTCCAGTCTCCTCTTCTATTCCGATACGGGATTCAATTTTGTTTTCCATGGGGATATAACTATGGTAAGTACAATAAATACAGCCAAGGGAGTAAAAGTATAGTTTTAGTTGCAAAAGTCGCTTCTTCAAAAGAAGAGGAGGAGGAAGAGAAGGGAAAGAAGAACTTAGGACATTGCATAGTTTTATTCTATTGAAAAATTCATTGAAAGTTAATAATTCCTGTAACGTATCTTGGCCATCATTGTTCTAGTACTGCCTCCAAAAGTGGTTTGAAAGCTTGTAAGGTGCACGCCTAAATCGTCTCTACATACAAGGAGGAATGGGCTAGCGCCACATTCCCCCGCCGAACCAATGCGGCTTGCCTGATCCATGCCATTCGCCGAATCCGTGTCCGCCCGAGGGCCCGAACATCATCGGATGACCAAAGGAGCCGAATGGCTGACCTTCAGAAGTGTAGAGCACATTGCCATTTCCAGCGTCGACTACCACCAAGTGTCCCGTCTGATTTGAGGTGTTTGCTACAAAGAACGTGTATACAAGATACCCCTGGACTACGCCTAGGTGTCCTCCAAACACTGTTCCATTGGTTAGCTGCCCTTGCGCAGTTTGGGCGGCTTCGACAAGCGACACATTAACATTTTCATTGATAAAGTTACTTGCCTCATTTGCAAGGCTCACTGAGCCATTTATTTGGGGCATCCCTTGGCCCGACCACATCATCATTCTCTGCTGCTGTTGTTGTTGCTCTTGTTGTGCAGTTGCCTGTGCTAATGAGGACGTCACCAAAACGGCAGATAGTGCGCCTACAGCCAGAACTGCCACCACTATTATTGCTTTCTTGCTGAGAAAGTTTCTTGTTGTTGACATGCCTAAACTTTGTGGAGAATTATTTTAACCGTTGTTGACCCATGACACGTAACTAAGTTACATGAAGACTAACGAGCCTTATGAGTAAACTCAATCCAATCATTCACTCACCCCCTATCCATCTGTTCTTAACATCTAGGTGCGCTGCTTTGCAAAACTTGGCGCAGGGAAAGGTATAGTGATGTCGTTTATCAGGTTTATGATTATAGTCCTTTGCCTCGATACCTGCACCAATTATACAGCAACAACCCCAACTAGCACCAGTGTAGCAGCCGTAACAAGGTTTCACCACCGATTTTTTTCCTACAGTCGTCTGGTTGTCGGTATATAGATTGACTGTTAGAAGAAGAACCACCAGCTCATAACCTATAGCTCGTGCACATAGTTACCAGCCACACCTGCCATAGTATTCCTTACCATTATCATCCTTACAGTGTAAAAATCTTATTACCAATTGCTCTGATTTCTCACA
>JAICHI010000300.1 GCA_025922735.1 Nitrososphaeraceae archaeon
CTTAAAGACGACACCCCTATGCATAACCTCTGGCATAAAGAAAGAAGCAGTACTTATAGGATAGATAGATGCTTTAGCATAACATCTGTACATTTAGGCCGAGCTGGCAGGCGAGAGAATGCACCAGCATTTTTTTTCCTATTCAGAATGTTGATTTAATCCCCACCGTGATCGTACTTTTTCTTCTAGGCGGAGGAAGATTATTCTATCAAATAAAAGGCCAATAACAAAGATTGTAATCATGACAGCGATTATTTGGCTCATGTCATTGAATTCCCTTCCTATGGAAAGTACATGTCCTAGTCCATATAGAGTCGTTATCAACATCTCAGCACCGATTAGTGCATGCCATGCAAATGACCATGCTTGTCTTATGCCCATTATCAGAGAAGGAGTAGCTGCAGGAATCATCACATGTCTAAAAAGAGAAAAGCCGTGAGCACCCATGTTCTTTGATGCCCGGATATAGATAGGAGGTACATTTCTTACTGCACTATAAGTGGATATCATCACTGAAAACACCGATGCCATTACAACTACAAACAATATGCCAAAGTTATTAAAACCAATGAGCAGTATAGCAAAAGGAACCCATGCAATACTTGGAAAGGTCAAAAGACCAACAGCAAACGAGCTCATAGTCTTGCCAAAGCCCTGAAATTTTACCATTGCAAGACCAACCATGCCCCCTACTGCTATAGATATTGCAAATCCAGCTGCGAGTCGCCACAATGTCGTACCAATTCCTATGACAAGAGAGTTATTTGCTATTAATTCGCCGATAGAGATTGCAACTTGTGCAGGAGAGGGAAATAATGTCTTTGGCCACAGCTCGAGAACAGTCACGAGCTGCCATAATCCTACAAATACTGCCAAGAATAATGCAACATTGGCTACATCAGTTGTGTCTATCCGATATATCTTTCTGCTACCATTTCTCCGATTGCTTTTTCCTGCAGCTCCGATCGTAGTAGCAGTAGATAGAGCATTATCATCTTCTTTTAGCAATCTGCAAATCACCTTCAAATTCTTTTAGAATTTGTTTTTTTATTTCATACAGCTCAGGGGTTTCGGGGTCTCTAGGTCGTGGCATGTCAATTCGAAATTCTTTCTTGATATTTTTTAGCACAGACGATAGAACTATTACTCTATCCCCAAGAAGTATTGCTTCATTGATGTTGTGAGTAACAAATAGGATAGTCTTGCCCGTTGTCTTGTGAATGCCAACCAGCTCTTCATGAAGCAAATCCCGCGTCTGGACGTCTAGTGCGGCAAATGGTTCGTCCATGAGTAGAACTTCCGGTTCTAAGGCAAGCGCCCTAGCTATTGCCACTCTCTGTTTCATTCCCCCGGATAGCTGGTAGACAAAAGATTCTGCAAACTTGGACAATCCTACCATTTCTATATACCTGTCAGCGACCTGACGCCTCTTCTCTTTTGGCACCTTTGCAATTTTTAGTCCAAATTCAACATTATCTTGTACATTGAGCCATGGAAATAGAGCACCTTCTTGAAATATCATTATCCTTTTTGTTGACATTGTATTGCTACTGGCGGTAGCCCCTCTGATGAGGACGCTACCTAAATCAGGTCTATCAAGTCCGGCAATTATATTGAGCAGCGTGCTTTTCCCACATCCAGACGGTCCCACAATTGTTACAAACTCTCCTTCATTTATTTTGAGATCGATTCCATTAAGAACTTCGTATGAAGAAGAAGCCCTCATACTACTTCTGGAGTTCAGTAGTTGTTGTTGCTGCTCTCCACTAAGAAGATTATAAGTGGTAGTATTACTATTGCTATCATTATTGTTGTTCCTGTTATTTTTGAAATCAAATGACTTGTACACATCCTTGACGTGAACAATTGGAATAAAACCGAGGCTCTCTTGTTTTTGTTGGCCTTGTATTTCTGACGAGTTTTTGCTATTTTCTAAGATCTTGGAATGGGGTGATTCTATTAATGCCATA
>JAICHI010000301.1 GCA_025922735.1 Nitrososphaeraceae archaeon
AATGTGTATATCGTTTTATTAGGTATGTTATCAATGTCATTAGCAGCAGATTGCATCCCAGTCAAAAGAAAGTTGATAAAATAAAAAGTCAAGATGCAAAGAAAGAAGAATTAGCGGTAGGAAAAAACAAATACGTTAAGGAAAAATTACATCCATCCTTCTTACAATCATCTTCTTACCCTAATGCTCAAGTTGGTCTAAATTCTATAATGAAAAAATCTCAGACTAGAGTACAGAAGACACTAGAAGGAAAACCCGAGTTTGTTATGTCTTTTCTCGAAACACAAAAAGTGCTAAAGAAATTTGCTAAATATAAAACCAATTTTGTGGTTTTGCATGTTGATCTTGTCGGATCAACAAAACTCGCCATGAGGCTTCCTTTAGATAGGCTCACAATGATAATTCAAGTTTTTAATCAGGAAATGTCTGTTGTAGTTAAGGCATTTGGAGGCTATATTCTAAAATATGTAGGAGATGCAGTTCTTGCATTTTTTGTTGTTCCAGCACGCAAATCTGAAGCCAAAGCAGCATGTATTAACGCAGTGAACTGTGCAAAATACATGCTACGAATACCGCGTGAGGCTATAAATCCAATTCTTAATCAATACGGCTACCCTGAAATGAATCTTAGAATAGGAATAGATATTGGTGAAAATGCAATAATACAGAGTGGTTGGGATATTCACCCTGACATTCGCAACAGGCGCAAAAATAGTAAGAACGTCATCATCAACCACAACAAAAAACGACAACATCTTCTCGTTAAAAAGCCAGTTTATGACATTCTAAGTTATACTATAAGTATTGCGGTAAAGATGACTGCTCTTGCACGCCCTAATCACCTAGTAATTGGAGATCCGATGTATAATCTATTAGATCACAAACAAAGACCTGCGTTCCAACGTCTTGACATGAGTCCCGATATATGGAGCTACGTTTGCAGGAATAGTGAGGGGAACATATATAGTCTGTATACTGATGTCTAAGTAATACTCTTCCTCAATGCATAGGCTTCATAATTACTGAAATGCCTGATGTAATAACGACTATGAAAACTACAACACAATAGATTGTATTACGGAGAATGAAGACTTTCCATTCAAAAAAGTCGAGTCAATTGTTTGTTAGCTTGCTTACATTAAGCAAAATTAGCTTAGCATTGTCTTTCATAACATTAAGTTTATAGAACCAAACGGTTATACATTAGGTATGGACACGTTCTCTGCTTTGGCTGACCCGAGGAGAAGAGCCATGCTGGACTTGCTTGTCAAGCGTGAGCGCTCCGCAGGTGAGTTGGTCAGTGCCTTTCCAGGCATTAGCCAACCTGCTGTATCAAAGCACCTAAGAATTCTCAAAGATGCGGGTCTTGTCGATATGCGTGTCCATGCCCAGCAAAGAATCTACACTCTCCAGCCAAAGGGCCTGGCCGAACTTGATGCTTGGATAGCGAAGTACAAGGTTTTTTGGCCAGACAGGCTTGATTCACTAGAGCGACACTTAGACAAGAATAAGGGAGCGAAAAAGGAATGAACGCCCAAAAAGGAGAAGTAATAATCGAAGGCGACTATGCAACCCTCAGATATGAGCGGCACCTTGCACACCCCCGGGAGGTTGTCTGGAAGGCAATCACAGATCCAAAAGATCTGGAATTGTGGTTCAATAACAAGGCAGTCATCGATGGCCGCAATGGCGGGACAATCGATTTTGTAACCGGGCCTGCAGGATTTCATACCACAGGTCGCATTCTAGTTTGGGATCCGCCCCGCGTGTTTGAGCATGAATGGCATATCGCTCCCCACCCACAATTGCCAAAGGGCGAAGTTGAAGCCGTCATCCGCTGGGAACTTGTACGGGATGGCGACTCTAGCACCATCCTTACCTTGACTTTTAGCCGGCTGACCAAGCCGACAGCTCTTCGCTTCGCTTCGGGAATGCATACATTTCTTGATCGCCTTGCGG
>JAICHI010000302.1 GCA_025922735.1 Nitrososphaeraceae archaeon
GGTTTCACTCAGGATCGGGTGTGCTTGAAGGTGATGTCCGTCGAATGTTTGAATAACTGTATCTTATTATTTTGTGCCGATTCATGCTTGCCATGATGTAATGGCAGCAGCAACATCGACAGTACCTGTGCTATGCTCTAGATTGTATCCTATGAAGTTCTGGTAGGAGCAATAGACTTGCAACGACTGAAGGAATATTCTATCTTTCGTGTTAATCTATGACAATAGGAAAGATGATACGAAGCCTCTCTGTGTGCTCTCAATAGACAAGAGATGGATATTCTATTGGATTTTTTTACCTTTCTGACAAACTAGCATCCTTCGTTAGATTGGCGCGCAGTGTGACCTCTGCGGAGAGTACGCCTCTGGCTCTTTTTTCCCATCGTCCATAATATCTCTGAAAAGTTATCACACCGCAAACCTGTAAAGAAATTGTCCTATTAGTCATTGTTGATGTAGTCTGTCGACATATTCTCTGTCAAAGGCGAGCAACTTTAGTCATAATCAACATACCACTAATAATGCATTCAAGATAATTGTTTTACTGCCCTAAGACCAGCATATTTTGCTATTTTCAATCAATCATCTTCTACTAACGGTTTCAAAAGGAACTTCGAGGGTTGATTGATGGATATCCACTGCCAAGGCAACCAACGGGAAAGATTCCGCTTACTGCGGCGAAATTACCGCTACCTAGGCTGCATTGCCGCATTCCTTCTTGCCATCCATATCCAGCAAGTTATTCTTGCATAACTTATATTATGTACTGCTAAAAACCAGTGGCGTTACACTTCGTGCCGGGGTAGCTCAGCTTGGTTAGAGCGTACGACTCATAATCTCATATGGTAAGAAATCGTAAGGTCGCGGGCTCAAATCCCGCCTCCGGCACCTTTCTTTATAATCAGTATGAATGCACTTCTGATTTATGCTCACGAAGATATTTTTTCTTCTTGAATCGTTCATTACACTTTTCGCACTTGAAAGGCTTTTCAAATTCTTCAAGAAACCGTCGCCTTCGTTCTTCTGCTGAATCCATTACCGGATTTTGATTATCAGCGTGGATCATAATATAATCGAACCATACCTTTTTTGTTTATTTACTTTAAGTAAGATAATTCTGTAATAGCAGCATCCAAAAATGAAAATTGCATCGATTGGGCTGGGCTTCGCTTAATAGCACAGCTATAAAAGGAACATAGATGTCAAAAAGATACTGATGATCCAAAGATGAACAAGCTTGAAGTCTTCCTCTATAGGACACAGGGATGATAGGGGAGCTCAGGTGCAGCAGAGTTACCACAAATTGGGACTAAATGCGTCTGTGTATTTTAAGACACGATTATATATGATCCTTAAAACTAGTCTTCTAAGTGCCGTCGTAGCTCAGCCTGGGAGAGCACTCGACCTTTTAAGGGGTGAAGCTGAAGACCGAGCTGTCGTGAGCTCAAATCTCACCGACGGCATTTTACATCTGTTTTGTGGCATTTATGACTATTCTAGCAGAGTTCTCAATTATCCTTCCAGATGCAGCCAGATGGTTCTTGGCATCGAATATAGCCGCTAATTCCTGCTTTGACAAGCGTGTCGAAATATTCCTATCTCTGCATGCAGCATCAAAAAAGTGCTCACCACTTTCAAGTGCTGAAAACGCTACTCTTTGTATATCTCGATAGGCATCGAAGCGAGCAACTCCTTTCTTTATTAGTGCATCTAGCATAAATTCGGCATAAATCTGACCCTTTTTCATTTCAATGTTGAATGCGATCCTTTCTTTGTTTACTTTTAGCTCTCGAATTACCGTGGTCATTGCATTGAGCATTTCGTCAAGTAGTATGGAGGCCATTGGAAACACAAAGCGTTCATTAGCTGAGTTCGAAAGGTCGCGCTCGTGCCATGATGCAATATTTTCCATCGACACGTTCACAAGTGATCGCAGGATTCTCGCAAGCGAAGATA
>JAICHI010000303.1 GCA_025922735.1 Nitrososphaeraceae archaeon
AGAGTTCTCTTGGTCGACGATGAGGCAGATAGTGTTCGTGTTCTCAAGCGTGGCTTAGAACTCAAAGGCTTTATGGTTGATGCATTTGATTACCCCCAAGAAGCTATCAAGTCCTTCAAGCCAAACGTGTATGATTTAGCAATTTTAGACATTAGGATGCCCGGTATGAATGGGTTTATGCTCTATAGAGAGATGAAAAAAATAGACCCTTCTTTAACGGCATGCTTCCTTTCAGCTTTCGAAATGCATCCAGAGGAGTTCAAAAAGGTCTTTCCTTCAATGGCGGATAGTGTCAAGACAATAATCAAAAAGCCAGTGACAATTAGCAACCTGATAAAAGAAATAAATCCTTTTTTAAGAATATCTGCAGTAGCAAGAGCCCGTAAGGGAGAGCATTTCCTGATTGCTTTTGAAACACCCCAAGAATTAATTGAGCAGTCATTGCAGTTTTTAAAGACAGGCTTGGTAGAAAATGGTGAGGATATATTACTGGTAACTGACGAACTGCCAAAAGACAGAATCCTTGAGAAAATTGCTAAAGAATGGAATGTAGATGCGAGTACTTTGGAAGCGAACGGAAGGATTACGCTTATGACATTTCGGGAATGGCATCTAATAGATGACAAATTTGACATTAAAAGAAGCAAGACCATGATGACAAAAATGGTGCGGAAATCTATCGAAGGGGGTAGAAAAGGTTTGAGGTCTGTTGGAGATATGAACCCGTTCTTTAGCAATGGCATGATACAGGAGCTTGTAACTTGGGAATCTTCATCAGAAAAGCAATTTGAGTTGCCAGTTACATCGCTTTGTGCTTACATTAGAGATAACGTTGAACAGCTTGATAATTCTGGCATCGTGGTTATGCAAAAACATCACAATAGGATTATGGGAGCAACAAACAAGAAATGACATCTGCAGAAGAAGGCAGTAGACGTCATAAGAACAAGAGTATATCCAGTTCGTCTTTCTCTTCTTCTATAATTGAAAAGACACGTCAGTCCCATCCTCACGATCATGATGTCATGATATATCCTGACTTGCCAACTTTCAGACAAGTTTACTCGCAAGCAACCAAAGAAGCGCTGGGAAGAAATGAGATCGTATTCCTAACAACAACATATGATTCATTTCAAAGAGTCATAGACTCGCTGAAACAGGTAGGAGTTTCAGTGAATAAAGAAGTAAAGCATGGAAACCTCATAATCTTAGACGCAGTCAAAGCTTACCAAATAGACGTATCGGGAGTCCTTAATTTTGCAAAAAGTCTTCTCAGGCGTGCAGCTAAAAATGGTAAAGCAGGCGTCTTTAACATATCCGACATGGGTTCATTTTTCTTGGCTGACCGCATACCTATCCTAGTTGAGTATGAGCGGAGCCTTCGGAAGAAGATGGATATTGAATTGAAAGCTGTATGTTCATATCATAAAGGTGACTTTGAGAATCTTTCAAAGGAGCAACAACAAGCGATCCTTTCAGCCCACAAGCGAATAATTTCCGCGTAATAATCAAGATCATTCACAGTTGAAAGAGGAAAAATGATATTATGTTATTAAGAATATCTAAGTTGCTCAATATGAATGTCTAATGACGACTTATCTCACTTGGACCTAATTAGTATGCGGTCTACCATACCGTTCTTGTGCAACTCTCCATTCGCGTGTATCAGCTACCAAGAAAGCAACTTTCTCCGAGAGCTTCCAGCCGAGATAATCCTTATCACCCTCTGACAAAAGTAATCTAATCTCTAAGGCAGTAGCATTATCAGATAATCCAAAAATATCAATTGCATTTAGGACTCTTTTGTCTAATTCAGATGTATGCTTGTTAATTCCCATTTTTTGTAATTTCTCTGACCAGCTGATCGAAAGGTCAATTCGACTGAACATAGTCCTTATATGACGGTTTATGTAGCCTCCACCTGAAACTTTTCCATC
>JAICHI010000304.1 GCA_025922735.1 Nitrososphaeraceae archaeon
CACCAAACGCTATATTGAAAATTGGAGTTCACTCTGAATTTAAATATCCCCAGCTCTCCCCCCTTCCTATAGGGCCACAACTATAGCCAGCATATACCTAACTACTTCCAAAATGTTTAACGCATACTTCGATTCTCTGCAAGAAGCCAGATTTTTTGATGAATATTTATTTATTTATCTAGACCATATTACCCTGAATTGTTAAATCTAGGGTTAGAGACCCATATATAATCAAAGGAGCACTAGTAATAAAAAAATGGTCTCAAACAAAAGGATCCTCATATTAGCGTCATCCGTAGCTACCATTTCTTTAGCTACACTGTTAGTTGCTACCGCCCTTCATAGAAGAAGGCATGAATCGCCACGAACACAGGGGTTTTTAGAACAAACAAGATCAACAAAAGGTGTTAACACTACTAGTGCTATACACAGGGAGCAACTAAAGGAAAAATCCTCAGAGAGTAAACCAACGCCTTGGCAAGAGTCTAAGACAAAGGCAGTGAAGAGGTTTACTACTAATAATGCAACTGTTATTTCCAAGAATACTACTTCGGTAGCCGTACCATCGCCATCGGTGCCTCCAAGTACTTCTGATAGCGCGGTAATGGCCGACTCTTCTTCTTCTCAAACTCCAATAGAAGAAGAGATATCAGTTTCTGACGAAGCTAAGAAGTCAGGAGAATCGCTAAAAGACCTGATCGTCACAGCTATCAAAGAGGCAAAAGATTCTGCAAAGGGAACAGGAAAACGGCTAAAAGAACAAACTATCAATATTGTTGCTACAACTGATTCAAAAGATATTCACTCCTTAGGAGACAATGTCAATGCCTTGGTCGGCCTCTTTGAAGAGACAATGATTGAGATCCGTAAAGAACGCTACGATCAGCAGATAAAGTTGCTGGACAGCTATAAGGATCTTTTACAAAAACACATCAAGGTAATCGATGCAAGAGGCAGAATGGCAAGAAAACTAAAACGTGGCGCTTGATGGATTCCAACTATATCTGGTGTGCAAGCAGAGTTGTAATTCTTAACATTTTTCGGTCAAAATACAGGCGCCCCTCAAATTGGTTTAAATCTGCCCTCATGAGCTCTTATAATCTGCTTGAGCGCACAGAAGGACGTCTCAATTTCTTTGGCTGAAAGTTCCATAGTTGCAGGGAATGACTTGCATGGCACCGTGGTCATCAATTACCTCGGGAGATTTGACAGTGTGGTAGTAAACTCTCAGATAGAGAACTCAAGTGATGTGTTCTCATACACTAGCCTCAATGAGAAAAATATCAAACATCCTTATGCACGGCTTTCAATCTTTAAGTCAGAGCTTGCTGGCAGAAATACCATCAACTTTACCGCCACCACAAACCACGTTCCTGCAGGTGAATACTCTAACGTTAAATTCCGCGTGTCGATAATACAAGAGCATAAAGAAGTGGTAAGCGACATAGCCTATACAAAAATAATAAAAGCTTAGGCGAAGCTCTCTACGATTTCGACGCTTGCTTGCATCCATGGATGCGGCTCGCAGTGATATGGATATTGGCCAACCTCAGTGAATGTAAATTCGAATGTTTCACCGGGCATAAGAATTGCGCCTAGCTGAGTGATCGAATTAAACTCTCCATTAATAAGATCCACATATCCGTCGTCTGTAGTTACTGTGTGGCCTGTGACATCGTCGTTGGTCCAAACTACCTTATTTGATATTCCTATTGTACCACGCACATCTCTTGGAACAAAAAACTGGCCGTTGGTTTCCAGAGAAGAACCTTCTGCAATGCCCACTTCGGTAACTTCCGGAGGATTAAGCACCTCTTCTGGAAGCGTAGGCTTCGCGTTGGCCTGTGGAATGTAGACAAACTGGTAGTAACCCATGCTTACAGCAACTGCAACAACAAAAGTCATGACGCTGATGCCGGCAGCGTGGTTTAC
>JAICHI010000305.1 GCA_025922735.1 Nitrososphaeraceae archaeon
ACAACAATTGTCATTTCATCGCTATCACAAATTTAGACTCCCATGGGTTATTTTGGCAATCAAGTGTGATGTGCCCTCGCACTAGTTGGTTGGGATGGTATCGCGTCTTTTTTTTTCCTTTATCGCACGCTTATAGATCTCTATATGCTGGTTCGCAACATATTCCCATCTAAGTTGTTGTCTAAAATTATCAACAGCTGCTGAATACTTGTCGTACGTCTTGCCGAGAGTATTTATTGCCTTGGCAAAAGATGTAGGATCCCTTTTTGCCGTAATTCCAAGTCCCATTTCCTCAAATTCTTTGAAGAAATCTAAATCAGATGCTACAAAAGGCACTCTATGAGCCAGTGCATCAAACATAACACCCGATCCAGATGTTATCTTGTACGGCAGTACCACAACATCAGATGCATAAAATAGAATTGAGAGTTCCTCATCTGTGAGAAAGCCTCTCTGTAAATCAATGACTTTAGTTGTATTGTCATCAGCACCTTTTTTTATCCTTCTATCCTGAAGTCTGTAGGAGAGATCTTGTTCTCTGTTGAAGTGACCCTTAGATGAATTCAACACCATTATCCACCCATTTGGCATTTCTATTTTACTTAGAATATCCCAGCCCTTAGTTGCAGTACCGAATCCGATTGCAACTGCTATCAATTTGTCCTGGGGTAGGGAGAATCTTGCTCTTGCTTCGGCTTTTGAAACCGGCTGCGATAGAGCAGGATCGGCTCCGTGGTAAATTACAGTCCCTCCTCCAAGTCTGCTTGACATATATTTCGATAAGCAAATTCCCGCATTACTCAGCTTCAGTTTTTCCTTATTGATATCATGAAATGCCTGGTAGTTTACTAAACATTTCCATGTTCTTATGGCAGCCCTGAGGGGAATTCCAAGTTTTCCTATTCTTCCGTCATGCTTTACAATCATACCTTGCCCCATCCATTCGCTCAATGTATATGCGGAATGAAAGGTTGTTATGATAGGAACTTTGCATCTGTGGTAGAACTGATCTATAAAAGTTCGGCTAGATGATGGGTTGGCCGAATCTAGTATCAGGCCATAAAGGCCGGGCTCAAACTGAACATGAACGACATCAGGTCGGGATTGTTCTTCTACTATTTTGAGAAGAACGTCAGAGTTTCTCTCATTACTTGGAGAAATACCTTTAAAGTTACCTTCTCCATCTTCATTGCAGACTACGTCAACTTCAATTCCGGTACCCCTTTCGCGTAAGGCTTGAACTAGGTTGGCGCCGTAGCGCCCCACACCTCCTCTCATCGGAGGATACTCTGTAGAGACCATTAGGACCTTCATCGCTGCTTCTTATCTTCCCTTGGCCAGATAGTATTACAAATAATTAACAACATCAATATCCTCATCCTCATCATCATCCCCTCATCTTCATTATGAAGGAGTGGTTGCCCTCTTGGCCTCTGACTTCCTAAAGTCGCCTATCGACAATCCCCTGGAAAGCCTGATCAGATCTTGCTTAAAGGCTTCGATTTGCTTTTTCTTTTCTTCTGTCAAACTATTGTTTGAATTTAGGATTGCTTCTATCGCTTCTAACTGTAGTATCCCCATCGGTATCATCAAATCCCTCTCTTTTCCTGGCGCTGATCTAAACAAATACGGATTTTCTTCTATGGCTACTGCCTGCTCTAACCTAAATTGCCTTTTTCTATGTATATAATGACCTCCCAGTATACTTATTACGGTGAATACTATTGTTGCGACAATCAAAAATACCCATAGCTGCGAGAAAAGTGTATTGAAAATAGGGATATTCTCAAGAAGTAGCGTGTACTGAATTGTTATCCAATTTGATACCGCTATAAAGAGTGCAATGTATGCCGAGTAAAATTGTCTAGATTCCCAGAACCTTCGGCCTGTCCATTCTCCTATTTTCAGAGCCCTCCGAGCCCGACCA
>JAICHI010000306.1 GCA_025922735.1 Nitrososphaeraceae archaeon
GTCTGTACGCTCAAGCCATATGGACCTAAATCAATGGTGCCAGCTCGACGAGCAGATCTACATTGCGGAAATGGACGAGCGATATAAGCAACATGCAGGCTTCTCCTATAGCGAAGGCATAATAGAGCGGCTTGCAGAAATGAGGATTATTAGTGCAGAGACGTTTGTCAACTTCTTTTCGCAGCCAAGGGAGTTGTTTCTAAGCTCGCTCGAAAACATTGCGGATTCGTCAACGAAAAAGCTTGAGCTCAAGCTATACAATTTACGTAATGAAAAGATTATTTCTTCGCGCTACCGGTTCGCCAGAGCTCCCGTTAACTGGAGCACATGGCGTCAGTTCAACAGTATTGAGAAAGATCCGAAAAAGCGCAAGCATGTATTTGATGAATTCATTTCAAAGACAAGGTACATTTCACCTGTTATCACAGAGCGCTTTGACCAGATGGATAGAATTTACCGCCAACACTCGGACAACAAATTGACTCCTCTAGATGGCTACCTTGAGAACGAAAAGGTCTCTTACTCTCATCTGCGAAATTTTGTGAAGTCTATGGGAAGGCAGGCAAGAAAACCCTTTCAAGAAGCACTTCAAGCTATGTCGAAAAAGGTGCTTGGAAGGAAAGCAGAATATTATGATGATTTCTATTTTTTCCGCAACATGATATATGCTGATCTTGAGAAAGACTTCGTCGGTGTAAATCCCCCAGAGCAAGTCAGACGCACTCTTGCAACAATGCAATTTGACCTCTCTTCAATTCACATCGATACGGAACAGCGGAAGAATAAGTACCCATCGCCGATATGCTTCTTTGTACAGGTGCCAAACGATATCAGGGTGTTGTACAAAAGCGAAAGCCCATATTTTGACCTGCAAGGGTGCTACCATGAAATGGGACATGCAGTACATGCCTCTTCAATAAACGCGCAGGCAGAATATTGGAATCGCTACAGTTTCTCAATGGGAATAGCCGAAATATTCTCAATATTCCTAGAGCGGCTGACAAAGAATAGGAAATATTTATCATCGCTTGGAATTAAGAACAACCAGATTCTTGAAGAGATTGAGGCAAGGAACAACTTCATGGATCTGTTCTTTGTCACCTTCTACACTGCCAATTCGCTAATGAAGACTGAGTTTTGGCATGAGAAACTGTCGATGGAAGAGGCAAGCGACGTATATGCGCGATTGATGAAGGAATATACCGGCTTTGAAATGCCGGGTGAATATTGGATGCTACACCACATATTACCAGATGCAATAATGTATGTGCCAAGCTATCTGATTGCTGCAGTTCGTGCTGTTGAGCTTGATCATCATCTGCAGGATAAATTTGGAGAGAAATGGTGGACGCAAGTGGAAACAGGGAAATATATTCGCGAAATAATACAGCCAGGAGCTGCAATAAACCTATCAAGGTTCTCTAGGCTTGATAGCAGCCTGTTCATGAACGAACTAACAGATATTGGTAGTGTGTAAAATATGAGTGTACAGCTATGTATCACCGTCACAAGGAAATGTAGTACTTAGCATAGTGCAAAAGAACCTATATACTCCATAAGAAGTCATCTATTGCAAAGAAGCAAATGGTTCTAAAGTTCCTCTTGTCGAAGTAGTCTTCTACTGCGATCAAAATGACTGCAAGACATAATATTCGATCATAGCTCGCAATTCTAGATTAGCTATTCTATCAGATACTGTGGCCAAGAAGAAATAGAGTTGTTATTGGGGCATAAAATTTATGATGCTATGACAGTCTATAGCTATCGACAATGATGGTTGAAAATTTTTTGCAACCAATTATGCTGCTACTGATGGTAATTTGACGATGTGGCAGTCATAGCATTGAATATGCGATTTTCCTTGCGTATGCAATCTCTGACTTAAACGCAAGCATTGGCTATTGTAAGCGCTGATTAGAAGACTA
>JAICHI010000307.1 GCA_025922735.1 Nitrososphaeraceae archaeon
CTGCCTGAATTCAACTGGAAAAATGATTGCCCTGCATCTTGAGGTTTCTGACATGATAACCCTATGATTACCTCAAGTTATGCTAGTCTCTATCACATATGTTATCGCTTCTCTCTGGGACATAATGGCAGTCCTATCTTTTCAGAAATTCTTGATATTTATTTTCTGCTAAACAACGATAGCGTTTTCTTCTTCTCCTTCTAGCTGTATCATCCTTTCGCTATAGGAAGTTTTGTATTCTTGGTATAATGCCTGTTTGATGTTTTCCACATGATCGGCAAGTTCTGTGATACAGTCAGATTCACTTTCATAATCTTTTTCAATTTCTTTTGGCGATATGCCAAGCGATTCTAATTCATTAATCCAATAGCCTTTCTTATCTGCCTGTTCAATAAATGGAAAAGGAACCATTACTTTACCTCACTCATGCACAGATCTATTACTCTTATGATATAAGAATCCCGTGGGGGACAAGAATGGCTATTGTATGATAGTCTGCAGCAGCAGCAGCTCAATCCTAAAGCATAATTCAGACTTTGGCAATAGTGTCGATGATCCTTGCAAGCTCGATATCGTAGTTGCTTATGCCATTGACGTCGTGTGTGACAAGGTCGATCCTAACGCGGTTGTAAACATTAAACCATTCTGGATGGTGATTCATCTTTTCTGCATTCATTGCAACTTTTGTCATAAATCCAAATGCCTGCACAAAGTCGTCAAACTCAAATGTCTTGTTTATCTTGCCGTTGACAACCTTCCAGTTATTGAGCTGGCCTACCTCGTGTTCTATCTCAGTCTGCGACAATTTGCGATACTCGTCATCATCTGACATGAAATTAATTGGGACGATGTATCTAATACATCTTGCTCATCTGAAGGAACGACATCCTCTTGGCAGTTATTATGATTCCAAATGTTACTGGCTGTTCTGGGAGTATCTGTTCCGGCCATGTAAGAGCCACCTTGACTTCGCTATCAGGATCTGAAGGACTCTGCAAACACTGCCTTGTCCGGTGTCCTGTTCTCAGACGTCAATATTGGTTATTTTTGCTAGCATGCAACTCCAAATACTATTAATATCGATCCGCTCAACTGACGAGCAGTTTTGCAGGATGGGTAGTCTAGCCTGGTTAGGATACCTGTCTTACACACAGGTGGTCGAGAGTTCAAATCTCTCCCCATCCATTATCTATTGCTCTGCCTATTTCTTGGCGATTCATCTAGCAGAGACGTCCCAGAAAATAGTGTCTACCATTCAAGACACGAAGAGAGAGATGCTCGATTATTAATTAAACAGACTACCTCCCCTAGCTGGCAAATCTTTCCATTACTCTTCCAATACACTTCGTCGTCTTGTTCAATAGATCAATCCTTGCAAACTCGTTTGGGGAGTGGATGCGGGCAAACATGTAGGTGCCACCGATCGAAATACAGGGTGCCTTGAGCGCTTTTGCAAAAGAGTACATCGGACCTGTGCCGGCAGAAGAGACGCTTATTATTGCTGAACCAAAGATCTCTTTTGCAGCCTGTTCTACCTGCCTGACAAACGGGTCGCTGATCGGCGTCCTTGCTGCAGCCTCACCGTGGATGACCTTGACCTCAATGTCTGAAAAGCCGTGCTCCCTCAAGTGATTATTGAGCCGCTCAAGCTGCTTTTCCGGCACCATGTCCGGCACAAGCCGAAAGTCTATTTTGACCACTGCCTGAGACGGCAATACGGTTTTTGCACCTTCGCCTATGTAGCCGGAGTTAAAGCCAGCGATGTTGCAAGTAGGCATTCCTACGAGTGCCTTTTTTATGTCATTGCCCTTTGTATCGGCAACAAACTTGCTGACGCCATACTCTTTCTTGAACTCTTCCACATCAAAGGGCTCACTTGCAATGACTGATAGCTCTTGCTCCGTAAATGGCCTCACTTC
>JAICHI010000308.1 GCA_025922735.1 Nitrososphaeraceae archaeon
GGCGAATTCCTTGAAAAATGACGGATGAACCTTCATTTGAGCAGGCATTTTTCAAGAGCTGATACTTCCAGACCTTTATTTAATACTTGTCAAGGTACACTAATAATTGTTATACTCATTTATTCTAATATAGCAAAAATGCATACATATGCTTGGTTGCACGGCTAATTAATAATTGGTCGGAGACTTGAATGTGACAGAATTATACAGGGCTATAAAGTCAACGGAAATATATCAACGAACTTTAGTTGATGGAGAATAATAATTTGTTGTTTTTGTTTTAATTTTATTAACTCGCCGCCAATCCGGGCCTTAGGAACCTCGTATTTTAGGCATTTGTTGTTCGCCGCATACGAGTCTCATAGCCCATCGCCGCTTATCGTCTGAAAAATAACATTTTACAAATAGGCCTCCTCGCTAGCAATTGTCGATGGCTATCCCGTATATCATAAAGAGCGATTTTTTTCTCGGTTGCAGCTTGACTTGTAGGTATGTTGCTGATAATAAAAAGACTGCAAAGAAATGATAGAAGATCTCACCTATTCACCTATTATTTGGGCCTCCGCAATCTAGATATTCTTCTCAAAGCTTATGAAAATTAATGCAAAAATGCATTTGCGGCAGAGACTCAAGATCATTTGAGGCTTGCACAGCTCTCGGTTGCAACACGTTTGTCGTGTGCACTGGTTGCTCCAAGGACGTTTTAGAATGCTCGTGCGAGGCTATGTAGGCTTGTAGCGCAAAACCGCGCCCATCTTGCCAAGACTGGAGAGCTGCGCTCCTTCTTCCGTCTTGCTAGAAATAACTTCTAACCTGCATCCTGTCTTGATGGCAAGCTCGTTAAGGTAGTCTACTATGTCTTTTTCTATAACTTCGAGGTCACTACCAGAGCATGATGGGCACTGCTTTGAAAGCCCTTCCTGCTTGGTAGCGATAACTTGCGGCCTATCTACAATTATTGTCTGGATATTCTTGCAGGCCTTGCACCTGATCTCCAGCTTGGTGTAGGTGATGTCATCAGTTACTAACACTAGATCTGCAATGCCACTTTCCAGCGCTTTGACTACATCATGAATACCATATATTCCAAGTCCCCGGCCAGAGTGCACTTCAGTCATGAATTTTTTGATCAGTTGTTTTTCTTCCATTACCCGAAATTCCTGCAAGATACCCTCTTTTTGCGCCTTTTCTATTAGCTCGCGCACACCTTCTCCACCAGAATAAGAGGTGTCAAGAGTTGCTATAACGCTCTTTTGCAGACGGTAGTCAAGATATTCTTCTTTTAGAAAATTTTCCTTCGTTGGCCCAGGCCCTCCAACAATTGTGCCCTTTATATCATATTGATCTAGAAAAACCTGCTTGGCATGTTCTGCCACTCTATGATAATATTCATTCAACTCATTTTCCCTCAATCTCTCAAACCTCCTTGCAGACTGGCCACCCTGGCGGTGTTTGCCAGCTACGCCGGAAGTAAGCGAGTCAATAACTTCCCAGTGATCGCCTGTAAGTATGCCAATGCCCGTCTCCTGAGTGTCAATTGATAGTATACCAATGACGTTCTCGTCTTTCATCATTTCCTTCAAATGGTCGGTCCAGAAGTGATCGTCACATCGATAAAGGCTGATTTGGACCGGCTTTGGGGGTAGCACCGGGTATATTTCGATTTTTTCTTTGCCAATCCCTTTTTCATTTGGGATTGCGCCACAAAATATTACAAGCCCACTGTCAGGTGTTTCCTTGAACAACTTCAGTTGCTCAATGGTTCTGCTAAGTGCGTCTTGCACATGGGTTCTGGTAAGGTCTGACTTGATATTTGAAGCCGTGCCGGCTTCGTTGCGAAGTTGTGAAATAACGTCAAATACTGGCCGACGAGGTGGAATGTAAA
>JAICHI010000309.1 GCA_025922735.1 Nitrososphaeraceae archaeon
CCTATGCAGAGGATTTCAACGATCATGCTTTGAAGATCCTGCTCAACATAATTAGCTCAGGCCCACTTGTAAGGTTGCCTACAACGACTGACTTCATGTTTGCTACGATGCCTGATGACAGAAAGGGTACGCCGCCATTAACTGTTACCGGCTCAGCCGGTACTTGCAATATTTCTGAAATTTCATTTACCTCGTCCTCTGTGGCCTTAGGGTGGACGCCTGCACCGGCATTAGTGGACACGATCATTGATCCTGTTTGAACAAAGCCTCCTACAGTCATAGAGTGGGTTGGGACACCGAGTACATCCTGCACCTGATTGTCGGTCTCTCCCTTAAAGAGCGGTGATACTATTGCGCCATTATCGTTTGCTGCAATTAGGTTGCCTATAGCAGTGAACTTGCTTTTCACCCGCTCAACATTGAGGTGACTTGATTGCTTCAGCATCTGGATTTCCTCATCAGACGCTATTGGTGGCAGCAGCATACCATTATTGTTCATGACCGCCATAGGGCCAAGGAGCCTGGTGCCTGCTATGGAAGCATATATTTCGCTTACCTGCAGGTAGTCGGCAAGCTTTTCTGTCTTTGTCTCGGCAAAACCGTACGGTACTAAGATGATGCTGTCATTTGCCTTGACAAATATGCCGATATTGGGGCTCTTGTATACTGTATAGCGATATATCGCCAATATGTATATAGAAAACTCGGAAAATAAAGGATATGAACCTAGCGCTAGCGATTGATCAGTTTTCTCTGATGAAACCCTGAGATCATCCTATCAAAAATAGCTTCCAAGCTTTTGGTTTTGGTTTCATCACGAATTTTTTTAAATGCCCTATAGTAATTGATCATCCCGACTTGTCTACGTAATCCGTTAACTATCGTCAATAGATAATGTGTCACTACAAACAAACCTTCATTATTCTAGTTTTTTATATTCTAGTAATAAGCCAGTGATCTTAATCCCTGACTGCCATCTGTCAAATAAGAGGAGCTGGAATATTATATTATATAATATAATATACACTGTTCACAGAAATCAAAGATTGGTGTGAAAAGCTTACCAAAAGCGCGAACACCTGTACTTATGATAAAGTGCTGGATGGATAAGTCAAGAAAAGACAGCAATCCTTGATTATAAAAAATTCAAGAAAGTTCAAGGTCATAGTGTTTATTATAGCCTGATTGTGGTAAGGTAGTGGTAGTAGTGGCTATGTCTAATCCCTTTTACGACAGAGACATTGTTTCGATAAAGGATTTTGCCAAGGACGACTTGGAGTTTGTGTTCGACGCCACCGATAGCATAAGCCGGCTCAAGCATAGCCAGCGAGGTGAACTTGGCAAGGGAATGACTCTTGGCTACCTCTTCTATGAGCCTTCCACAAGAACGAGAATGAGCTTTGAAGCCGCCATGGCGTCGCTTGGGGGAAGCTCGATCGGCATCTCTGATCTAAAGTCGTCTTCTGTAGAAAAAGGCGAGAGCCTTGCTGATACAATAAGAGTTATCGATCTATATTCAGATGTTATCCTACTCCGTCACCCTCTAGATGGCTCTAGTAGGTTTGCAGCTGAGCTATCACAAAACCCTATCATAAACGCTGGGAGTGGAAGCGAAGAGCATCCGACGCAAGCCCTGCTTGACTTATATACAATATTGAAGGAGAAGGGTAAGATCGATGGCCTGTCAGTGGCTATAGTAGGCGATCTAAAATATGGAAGAACTGTATATTCGCTGCTCTATGGCCTTGCCAATTATAAGGTGGAGGTACATCTTGTGTCGCCGCCTACACTGCGGATAAGGAAAGAATCCCTGTATGATATACAAGACAAGCTCAAGATAAAG
>JAICHI010000310.1 GCA_025922735.1 Nitrososphaeraceae archaeon
GATACCCTATCCTTTTCCATATTCAAGATTTCATCGTACTTGCTTCCCTCTTTTAGCCATGATTCTTTGACTGGTTTTAGATCCATCTTAACAATTAGGATTTTTGCTTCCTTTACTTCGGTCGGCATTTCAGGATCGACCTTCTTCCGTTCCAAAACTATACCATTAACAACAGCATCATCCATGTTTGTGCGTCTTATTACCATTATAGATTTGTCAAAATCATACAGTTTATGGTATTTCGCATTGTCACCTACTGTTCTCAATGCAGATATCACAAGCTTTGAAAGTTTAAGCCCGTCAAGTTTTGAAGACAAGGATGTCCGGACTACTTGTTCAAGTCCTATCTCGGAGATGGAAATGGTCTTGGTCTCCTCCCGCAACAGGTCGCAAGCGTGTTTAACTCCACTATCTATTCCTTCAACCACTTTTGTAGGATGTACGCCCAACTCTTTTACTAGTCTTTTTCCTTCTTTGATCATCTCAGCAGCCATGACCACAGCGGTAGTGGTGCCGTCTCCAACTAATTGTTCTTGCCTTTCCGCTATTTCAACTATCATACGTGCTACTGGATGTATCGCGCGCAGAGAAAGAAGTATGGTAACCCCATCATTAGAAATGTGACGATTCATGGCTTGATCGATCAAGAGCTTATCCAATCCCTTAGGTCCCAAAGTTGTCCTCACAGTATCTGCAACGGCAGTAACAGCATTGGAATTTGATTCTAGGGCGTTGAATTCTACACTCTCAGCCATAGGTCTCCATACACCAAAATTAGCATTCGACATCAAGCAACTATCTTCACAAGCGAGAAATAAAGATTGAGGTCAAATGCCACCTCTAAAAAACCAGTAGTTAGGATCGCAACTACCTCAGATTGTCCCCTTTACCGGGCTCTCTATATCGTAACTAGAAAAATAAAAAAAGGACTTACGACGTTCTTTTACGCCATGAAGTACCTTTGTGCAGAGGACAATTCCTTGGCTGGTTCTACAGTCGCGACTTTACCATCCAGTTTCACCTCGTATGTTTCCGGATCGATGGTGATATCAGGAGTCTTGTCGTTCCACACCATATCCTTCTTACTAATGCTTCTGCAATTCTTGACTGGAAGCATGATCTTTTCCAGGCCTAACTTTTCTGGAACACCCATTTTCATTGCTGCCTATGAAGTAAACGTGAAGCATGTCTTCTTGACAGCTCTTCCGAGGGCGCCAAACATAGGTCTATAGTAAACAGGTTCTGGTGTAGGTAACGAAGCGTTCGGGTCTCCCATGATGGACCATGCAATAAATCCTCCCTTAAAGACCATTTTTGGTTTCGCTGGGAAGAACGCAGTATTATACATGACTATGTCGGCATACTTACCAGTTTCAAGTGAGCCCAGATAATCAGCTACACCATGGGTTATCGCGGGATTAATTGTGGTTTTTGCTATGTATCGTTTTGCTCTCATATTGTCATTATCGCCGGTCTCTTCTTTGGACTTTCCTTTCATTTTCTTCATCTTGTCTGCGGTCTGAAATGCCCTAATTACTACTTCACCGATTCTGCCCATTGCCTGACTATCAGAAGAGTACATGCTTAGGACACCTTCATCGTGTAGAACATCCTCTGCAGCAATGGTTTCGGCTCTGATTCTGGATTCTGCAAAGGCAACATCTTCTGCTACTGAGGGATTAAGGTGATGGCAGAACATGAGCATGTCCAAATGTTCGTCTATGGTGTTGACGGTATATGGTCGTGTTGGATTCGTGGATGATGGCAAGGCAAAATGCTCACCTGCAATCTTCATTATATCTGGTGCATGCCCACCACCTGCGCCTTCAGTGTGA
>JAICHI010000311.1 GCA_025922735.1 Nitrososphaeraceae archaeon
ATTATCATCCTCAAATAGAAAACATGCATTATCCCCATTGGCAGCATTATCAAAGTACCAGGGAGGACACGACCAGTATCTGCAGCTCAAGCAGCGCTATTCGTTAAGGTGGACTAGTACCAGTTCTGTGCAGTCGCTACAGAGATTCTTCAATCCTGACCTTACTTTTGACGTCATGCTTTCCAAAGTAAAGGAGATGATTCAGGCGTTACCTGAGCCGATGGCTTTAGTTATCAAGCATGCGGTCTTGACGGGATTAAGTCCTGCTGAAGCTGTGGAATCTGTCAGGCTGCAAGATGACATATCATCCATCCGCAGCGGACGACAACAACAGATGTATTACAATCCAGAACGCCAGACACTGGAGCGGTGCGATTTGAGCAGTTATAATTCTCTTTCCATAGTTGCTCTCCAGATAGGTAAAAATGCAAACCCGAAAAAAGGCTACTCACTCTGCCATACCCAAAGTTCGCCTTAGATCAAATGTGGATTCTTCTAGGTCTGTACGTTGTTCCTTGCTTGCTTTCTGCTTCCATTTCTCATTCATATTTTGGGTAAGTGGAATCTTTTCCATAAATTCACTAGACCAATCCAATTCGCAAAAATCTACAATTTTTCTTAGCTCATTATGTGGCTCTCTGACAAGGTTTTCATAACGCACCTCATAGTACCTGCTTTGCGCAAATGCACTTGCTTCTCGCGCCTTTGTGACATATTCTGCCCAAGCTAGACCATGATTGTAAAGTTCAGAACGTTCTGATTGATACTTGTCACCAAGAATATCTTTAAAACCAACAAGCAAGATAGGACTGGTCGCGCCCAATTCTTTTTTATTTAATAGTGAAAATGCTACTGCTCTGCCATCCCGTATTATGTGTATGAATTTAGCATCAGGAAATATTGAATTGAGCAACCTAACTCGGAAACTATTTTGTAGGTTCTTGTTCACAAACCGTGAACGACCCCAAAGATTCTGCACTTGCAGTACTTTTTTTCTAAAATAGGCAGCCATTTCTTCAGTGTAGTCATTCTCTGTCCTGTAGTCATAATATCCAAAATACGTCATCCAGAAGGCATCGGCTTCGTGTGGGAGAATAGAAGCAGGGTCTCGATGAATAAGATTTTGTAATATGAACAAAGCTTTTCTTCGGTCACCCACTAATCTGCCTTGCTTGCGTATTCCTGCACGGAGCATATTGTGAGTAATGTACGCAAGATCTCGATGACAACAGAGGCTTTGATAAAGTAAAGTAGTACCAGAACCAGGCGCTCCAATAATTAGGATGGGTTTTATTGGACTATGGGTGGTGCCTAACTGAGAGACCATTAAGATATTGCTCCTCTATGCAAATGACAAAATTAGAAAAAGAAGAGAGGGAAGCACACGGCTAAATGAGAGGTTCATATCAGTAACCAAAGAGGATTTTATTCTCTTTAAACATTCGTACACGAATGAACTCATTCTCATACGGTTCTTTTTAGAGTATTTGGAATGGCTATCAAAAATTCAAGAACAATATCCAAAAAATCAATTTTCTGTACCACCCCTTGTCAAAGTAAAAGAACAAGGAGGATGAAAAAGGAACAGGCAACAGAAGAAATTGCAGACAGACACTCAAAGGTTGACTACAGAAGAGATTGAAATGCTAAAGGTTGCATTTTGTATTTGGTAAGCAGAGGTGAGAAATTGGAGAAAGGGAAAAAAAAGAAAGAAAAATGAAGAAGCTAATTTGTTAGTACTACTGCTATTCTAAATATTTTCACAATCAGGTGTCGCTATATCTCCTTCGCCGGGATCAAAGTCTTCGACTGTATCTTCTCCTTCACCACAG
>JAICHI010000312.1 GCA_025922735.1 Nitrososphaeraceae archaeon
AGATATCTATTCTAATGGTTGTGTTGTCAGTAAAAACAAGTGACAGAGACAATCCACAGATTAAGTTTTGAGAGTTGTTAAAGAATTTTATGTAAAAAAAGATACACACTCAATTGCACTCCTTCTTCAAATGCTGCGCGGCTATAGAATGAATGCATTCTTGCTGTAGTAGTAGCAGCATGACGCACAAAGAAAGAAGGTTTCAGCAAGCATTTCATAAATTATCACAGCATTACTTGTAATAGCATATTACAAATATCATGATATTTTATAATACTAAATTACGCCTGCTTCGCGCAGCTTTTGTGGCAGATAGGTCTCTGAGAGGTATTTGAAGCCATGTTTGAAGAATGCATCAAGCTCGCACTTTTCCTTGTTCTTCAGGAATATGTCAAGCTCTTTCTGCCACTTTTTATCTTGGAACCAAGGTTTTTTCTTCATATCGTTTGCCCTGTTGAGATCTTCTTCTGATGCGGCAAGCCTTGCAACCTCGGGTATGTTGTAGTCGTAAATGTCGGAGAACAACATGCCAAGTATCTTGGCGTCGGGCGTGACGAGCCTGTGACTGTCGTAGCTGAGCGATTCACTGCCGATCTTGTATCGTAGCGCGATGCCAAGGCCCCACGGGTCGGCATCTGCAAAAACCACCACCGGCTTTTTCCACTCTTCGTTGAGTGCCTTAACCATCATTCTGGTTGCCCTATCAGGTTCGCCTGAGCCGGTCATCAGGATTGCATTGTGCTTCTGTATAAAGCCAGATTTGCGGATATTATTTAGCACAGTATCTTTTTCCACTACCATTACAAAGTCGGCCTTGACGTCTACTATTTCAACGTCGCGTATGTTGGTCGGTATCACCTGAGAGGTAGCTCTACTACCAAGGTTGCAATTAATGATATCGCCTCCAACTCTGAGCGTAATCGGGCCCGATATCATCCCCTTTGGCTTTGAGGTTACAGAGAACTCTTCTCTTGGAACGCCTGTCAAGAGCTCAATTGCCTTGATTGCGTCATCCGAGTCGTCTTGGCTGTTCCAGAACTTTTGCTTATTCTTCTCGTCGCCCACGGTGCTCAGTGTGGCGTAGTACATTCCACGTATCGTACTCTCCATTTCCTCGTTCAGCAGCTTACGCACGGCATTAGCCATCACCAGATATTGGGCAAACGTCGGTATTTTCTTAGTGCTGTCAGGGCTTATGCTGACCGTCTTGTCGCCAATCGTTAACATCCTTTCTTCGCCAGACCAAACTGTGTTGTCATAGCCTACCTTGGGGACATTTAGCACAGGCATGGTCTTTTGTACCATAAGGTCAGTGCTAACATCCTTCATTATCAGTCTAATCTTTTTGATGACTTCTAGGTGACGCTTGTCGACTGGCATTTACTTGCTCTTCCTGCCCTTTGGCTTAGGATCCTCAGCTACCTTATCAAGTGTCATCTGCGCTTGATCCTGCTTCTTGTCTTTCCTCAGAGTTTCCGGTATCTTTTCCTCCTTGATCCTCGGCTTCGTCAGCTTGCCCTTTCTCCTTGCGGCAGTGATTGCGATCTGCTCCTTATTTGGCTTGACTACTTCGCCGTTGACCTCTAATGCTTCTTCCGCTTCTTCTTCAAGGCGCTCACCAGTTATCCTATCCTCTTTTTTCTCCACGAGTCCGCCAGCGATCTCGCCCTTGACGTGCTTTTCTGCAAGCGCTGCAAACGCCTGCTCCAGTTTGGCGGCGTCGAGTCTGATCGACTCAGAAATAGCGCTTACAACCAAAGGAATGTAAAACTTGTAGAGGTTAAGCCTGCCCTGGGCCTCTTTCATGCGTA
>JAICHI010000313.1 GCA_025922735.1 Nitrososphaeraceae archaeon
AATAATAATCCCTGCAATAGCTAGGTATTATGGAAATTCTTTTCTTTTTCTTTTCTCTTCGCTTCGCTGCATTGTGGTAATATGCATAGTGGGCCATCAGTTGACGATATTTCCCCAAAGGGCTTTTTACTTAAATTATCTTGGCACTTCTTGCTACAGCATAGACATGGTCTTTCAGGTCTCGCTCATAAAGCGAATTCATCTTTTCAATGAGTGTCTGGCGTGCCTGAGCCCTTGACTCTTCCGTGCTGGCCGAAAGGGCTGCTGCAAATATGTCTGGCAAATTCTCCTTTATCCAGCCATCAAGCACAAGATACCTTCTTTCATTTATCCATGTGACCCGGGAGATAGATTGGTCGACCTCTTCGTCGAACCTGCCGGTTTCAACTCTGTCTATCAGCATAAAGATGCAGTTGTTTGGGTCAGGATTGCTGAGGACTTCGCTTGGACGCCCGGCTGCTCTGCCAGATTCTATACGCTCTATTAGGCCTGTCGGTCGAACATAGATGCCAGCAACATGGACTTTACTGCCATTCACCGACCGGATGCGACCGATGATTATTTTGTTGTGTTTCCCGTCTTTTTGCACCAGAAAAACATATTGGCCAGGCTTAATTCCTCCTCCCCTGCTGCTAAACATCCATTAGAACCCCAGCTTCGAAATTATATAATGTTATCTCGAGCTGAATCTTTGTATGTAATATTGTTTGGAGTAACATAAGTTTTTCATGATCCAGTATGATGCAAACTAAGGAATTGAGTTTTAGCCGTATATTCCGTTAGAATTACATTTATTAACACTGTCCAATAACGATAGACAAGTATATGCAGAGATTTGATGAGCTTGATATGAGGATATTATCGGAACTGACCAAGGACGCAAGCATTTCAGTCCCAAGGTTGAGCAAAAAGCTTAACGTTAATGCTTCTGTTCTTTATAGCAGGATAAAGCGCCTAGCAAAACGCAGCTTGATTAAAAATTTCACAGTGATTGTAAATGAACCTATGCTGGGGATAAATGTCAAGGCAACAGTTGGGATAAACCGGGATCCTAAGTTGAAAGATCCAATTCATTCAGAACTTATGAAAATTCCAGAAATTAGGTCGCTTACTGAAGTTACCGGCAGGTTTGACATGATAGTGAACATAAGCGCCCACACATTGGAGGAACTACATAATGTCGTCATCGCGCGCATAGGCAAGATAGAAGGCATACAAAACACTGAAACATTCGTTGAGATGCAGAGGACAGATAAAGAACCCCTCTATACTGTCCATCCCTCGCTTTCAAGGTACTGACAGATATTTTATATAACGCAGCCACTGTCTAGAATATGTATTACATTGCTCGCTAAAAGATTGGATGTCCTGTCGCTTGTACAGCACAAGGTTACAGAAATGGTCCAGACGCTCAGGCTGGCAAAAAAGACCAGCAAGGAGGATTATTTCCAACATTTGCGTCTGGTCTTGCTTGGCCTCCTTACAGTAGGAGGTATAGCTTTTGTCATGAAGCTAATAGCAGAATATATCACAGTGGGCACTACAGGCCGGTTTGGATAGTAGCCAATAGGATTAAAAGACCTTCAATTCATACATTGAAGTATGGAAAGCAAAATAGACAATAATAATGTAGTCGCTCATGTTACTACTCAACGATGGGACGCTGACGTGCTCAACTCAGATGTACCTGTCTTAGTAGACTTTTGGGCAGAATGGTGCGGCCCATGTAGAATGGTAGGGCCTGCACTAGAGCAGGTTGCCAAAATTATGGCAGACAAAGTCAAAGTGACAAAGCTAAACGTTGAT
>JAICHI010000314.1 GCA_025922735.1 Nitrososphaeraceae archaeon
AGAAGCTTAGTCCTTTTTACTTAGAAATCTACCACCATCAGGATCAAATATTCGTTATCAACAAAAAACTAATGTAGACCTAGTCGTTCAAAGAAGAAAGGCATTTGCGAATAGTGCATCGGATATAGGCACAAGAGTAGATCCGAGCCTCAGTGCGACAAAAAATGTAATTGCCCTGGTGTGCTCATTAGCTGAAGATGAGCATTCCAACCTATTACAAGGATGATAATTGATGGCAGGGCGATTAGCTAAAGCCATGGCTGGACAACGATCTTTAATTGCAAACCTGCAAAAACATTTTTAGGGTGTAGAGCTAACAATAGGTGTTGGATCAGAATACGAAAAGATTTCTTAAAGTGCAACTGATGTGGATAGTAATCTCTATTGCTATTAGCCTTGCCCTTGCTTTTATCCTTCCGTTCCCATTTGATATTATTGCCATAATAGCAGTCTTCCTTAGCATTAACTACTTCATTAGGCAGAAACAGATGAAAAAAATGGGCCTTAACGCATGGAGCTTTTTTGGATCGGCTCCTGGGCCAGGAAAGCAAAATGTCAACTATTATTGCATAAACTGCGGAACGAAGCATAACCAGGCAGCATGCCCCAATTGTGGTTCTAAATTAAAAAAGGCTGCATTTTAGTTCTAGGAGAATAAAGGCATATACTTGAACGTCTTTGAATTCAAGATATCATGCTGAATCTCAATAAGCATATGCTCCGTCTGCAGGCCTGCATTGATTGCACAAAGTTCTTGTCTTATTACTCTCAGTTTTTGTGGGTCTTACTTCAACATTTGTCAATCCGCACTGCTCACACTGTCCTATCATTTGCAGTGAACACAAAGCATTCTATAAGCCATAAATCTTTGTATGTGCCTTTGAGCATCTAATCGGTTTTCTATAACAGCTAAAGACTATATGAAATATTCAAAGTCTATTTCTCATATAGCTCAACTGAGTCACCCAATTTAGAGACAGTAACGATACAAAGCAACAACTTTTCTCTCACGCAAAATCATGTCCAAAGATTTGATAATAATAACATTATACTAGTTTCGAGTAGTTAATGCCAGGGCAAAAAGATTATGTCCGCGCCGCCAAATGATCGTTTGTCACATGAGAATCAAAGTGGAAGGCCCAGCAATGGCAAGCAAAATCTGGATCACAGTTATCCCAGATACTTGAGCATGGAGATATTTTCTTCTTTATCGACCCAAGGTCGGAACAAGGGGTGGTAGGTTCAGGAATGGAGAACATGTAGCCTGCCTTGCAGCAGTGTGCTATTACGTTCCTTACTGCGCTGCTGATTTGAAACAATAAATATCCGCATAGATTGCACCAAAATAATGAAGATGCTTAGCATCGACGAGCAGACTTACAGGAGGTTAGCATCGATTATGAATGACATGATGCATACAGAAAAGCGCAACATTAGCTACGAGGATGTAATAAACGAATTAATAGATGTGTACCAGGAACGTCTGGCGTTAAGCGGAGAAAATGCCGGGGGTTAGGGAAACTTAAATTGCGGAGGCGCACATATGGCTCATAGCTGAAATCATGCCAGCAGTATTGAAATCTCCTGAATGCAGAAATTTCTCCCCTGCAGTGCAGGCCAATGCAGTTCAACAGGTAATATTCTTCTTGTCAATTTACAAATCACTTATCATGTCGTACAGGATGCACATATTAGCCGTGTCTGTACTAGCACTTGTTGTCATTTTATCGTTTAATACAGGTGCATATTCTGCTGAGGACTCGGTAAGAATAATTGCCCAATCATCGTTTGTCGATGCTGAGGG
>JAICHI010000315.1 GCA_025922735.1 Nitrososphaeraceae archaeon
ATTACAACAACGAGCATCTATCGAAAATAAATTCATGTTCTAGTAATTCTTCTCTTTTTAGTTCTCTGCTTACTACAACGTGCTTGATAACAATATATACCACTCCCTACTCGTGGTTGTGGTTGTGTAGATTGCAGTTATCACTTAATTTGTACTTTCACCTTTCTCAAATGCGCTATATCAATCAATTCATTGTGCGATGCTTCAAAGTTCTTTCTGACATGTTTATCGGGGTACTCGACTAAGGTTTTAATCATATTTTTAACAAGAATAACCTCTCATAAAGCAAGGTTTCTTTAGCTACTCTGCATATTACTTCTGATTTTCCAGCCTTTTGCTACGGGCCCAATTATTGTTTAGATATTTTTTCATGCAGCAGGTAAAACTCCTCAGCTAAATGTCGCGTCTCTTATTTCTATCAAATCTCGTAACATCGCACTTGCAGTTTCCATCCCTCCGGCACCCCTTCCAATTATCGTTTGCTGTCCAGAATGCTCAGAGGAAAATGTAACAGCATTCAGAGTGCCGTTGACACATATTGGATCTGTCTTGGCAACTTCTGTTGGAGCGACGTAAAGCTGTTTACTATCGCAGACCGCTAGCAATTTGATTGCATTGCCGCGTTCGGCCGCATTTTTCACGTCTGACAGTCTGACATTGACGATGCCAGTGCGCTTGATATCCTTCATGGTTACCTTCATTCCCATAATCCAGTTAGCCATAATAACAAGTTTTGCAGCCGCGTCAAAGCCGTCGACATCAAGCGACGGGTTGGCCTCCGCATATCCTTTTTCTTTGGCATCCTTCATTGCAGCCTCATATGCCCTTCCTTCCTCCATCTTGCTTAAAATGTAATTTGTCGTGCCATTCAGTATTCCGTAGAATGAAATTATTCTGTCCCCTTTTAGGCATCGCTTGGCAAACTCCAGAATAGGGGTTCCGCCGCCTACCGTCCCACTGAATCGTAGCAAGACACCATTGTAATTGGCAAGCTCGATAAGTGAAGGAAATGCAAGCGCAAGTGGTCCCTTGTTAACGCTGATCACATGCTTCTGGCTTCTCATTGCCGTTGTGATGTGAGAAGTCGCCGGCTCACCATCATTGAGATTTGTGGGAGAGCATTCAAGCATCACCTCAGCATCGACCTTCTCGATGACTTGAAAAGGATCAAATTTGGTGCTACCTTTCTCGTAGCCACCCACAGTTCCTTTGGTTTTCTTTGTCTCAAGAAGCCTCTTCAGATCGAGGCCCGCTGGCGCTATCGCTGAGCCGCCGTTGTCTACGCAGGCTACTACACGGGGCTTGATGCCGTACTGACTATATAGATCTGCAGACCGAGACAGCAGCAGCTTAGCGAAGCTCTGTCCAACTATCCCGAACCCCACAATTACTACACGCAATCCAGATACTCCTGTTTAAAATAGCGTGGGGTTAATAAAACTATGAATTTAAGGACTTGAGAGTTCAGACGTTTCTATCTGAAATGACTACTGAATAGGAAAGACATTGTAGCCTATTTCTAACGTGCAATGTTGCAGGATGGAGTGCTTGAATAGCCTCAATGAATAATGCAAGAAATGGATAGCGAGTCTATGAAACAAGCCTTAAGACAATGGTTATGTTTGTTTTTCCTTTAGGTTGTATGCTTATGAACTGCCTCTTGACGATGACCTACGCTAATTCTAGCGGGTTGGTTGCCTATGCAAGCCCAGAGCCTATGTGTCTTCATCAGAGAATTGACCTTCTTACATCTTCCGCCAACTCTTTTAGTGTCATGATATATTCTTGTGCCTCAG
>JAICHI010000316.1 GCA_025922735.1 Nitrososphaeraceae archaeon
ACCCGTTCGATAAAAGGGTCAAGATCAGCATCTGTGTTTTCGAGCTTGTAGATCGATGTATTCAACTATCATCATGTCTCCTTTGGCTTTTTCCTGTATGATCCTCCTGACCGTTATCGAGAAATAATGCAAACCACCGAGTCGCTAACTGTGCTACCTGTTCAAGCGTACCTGGCTCTTCGAAGAGGTGTGTGGCACCAGGCACGATCACCAGTTTTTTTTTGTCATCTTTTAGTGACTTTAGCCTGCTAAGTGCTTCTTGATTAAGCCCTATAACGACCTTGTCGTCTCCGCCGACTATAAGAAGAGTAGGTGAAGTAACCTGCTCCAGATATTCGCCGGCTAGGTCAGGACGGCCGCCGCGAGAAACAATCGCGCTCACGATCTGTCCCTTATTTGCTGCCGCAACGAGAGCTGCTGCAGCTCCAGTGCTGGCTCCAAAATAGCCAATGCGGAATTTGTTATTGTTGTTCTCATCAGATTCCAAAGTATTGAGTAGCCAGTCCGTTACTCCTGCAAGCCTGTCTGCGAGCAGCTTGATGTTAAACCTCAAATGTCCTGTTTGCTCGTCTATCTTTTCTTCCTCTTCAGTTAGAAGATCAAAAAGAAGAGTCCCAAGCCCTGCCCGCTGCAATACGCCGGCGACATACCTGTTACGGGTACTGTGCCTACTACTCCCGCTACCATGGGCAAACAGCACTATTCTCTGTTTGTTGCCAGTCGGTCGGCTCAAATCTCCCGACAGCACGATTGAGCCAACTGGTATTCGAACTTGAACTTCCTTTCCTCTTGGCTCAAAACCCCCCATTCCATCCATAACCATCGAATGCGTGCCTGGCTCACAACATGTGCAACTCATGCAGTCAGTTGCATAATCATGGTCGCATTCTTTGCATGTGCAAATATTTTCAAGCGAAGCAGCTGACATTTGTAAGCCATTCCTTTTCATGCAAGATAAACCCTACTTTCAACTTTCGCATTTTCTATCACGCTGAGGCAGTCTTGGCTCGTGTTTGTTTAATCTCACCGAGGGCTTTTGCAACGTCTGCAGCATTTCTATAAGTGCGGTTAGGAAGCGACCGTATCAGGTCAAGGAGCTCTTCTTGTAATGAATAAATGTTTTGTGCTGCATATTGAACCAATTCTTGTTTTGTCTTTGGATAATCGATACCAGAGAGTGCCTTTTCAAGATCGGCTGCAGATGGCGCAGGTTTTGGATGCGAAGTTTCTACGTGCCGCTCACGCCTTGATTTCTGGTCGAATCCTTTTCCACACATCGGGCATGTAAACTGATGAGTCATGTTATCATATCTTCCCTCACTACCTCTATCCTTGAGCTTTAAAGATGATGTATCAATCGTTTCTACAGGGCTGTGTGGGATTGACTACAAAAACCGTCGTTTGAGAGTTCAGTGGTATCCGTAACAAGTCTAGCCCATGCATTGCAGCCGTTTGAAATCTAGAGATTTTGCTAAATATGTACATTGGTTAGCATTATTTATTAGCAAGGGATATGGACTGCTATAAATGTCACACACATATACGAAGAATTCTGGTCTTGTCATTGCAGTTTGATTATTTCGTCCCATGTCCCCGTTAATGAGAACATGAAGAATTTATCATGTTTATCCGATTCAAACTGTAGTATGTCTCCAGCTGCTATCTGAGTCTTGAATAATTTGTTTAGGAATTGCATAAAGCTAGGTCCGGCAACTATGCTCTTTGCTTCAT
>JAICHI010000317.1 GCA_025922735.1 Nitrososphaeraceae archaeon
CAACCGCTATTGGAGTAGGCGCTTTTGCTTCATTAGTTAATCGTCCACCTGAAGCAAATACTGAAGGCGGAAATCTATCATCTCCGGTATTGTTGGTACATGGTCTAGGTGAAGACGCATCAATATGGAAGAAATGGGAAGAGTTGTTAACAAATGACGGCATTCAATATCATACAATCACTTTCCAGGAATCTGATGACAAATGTGGAACTGCTTTAGCACATGCTGTAGAGTTAGGCAAGCGCATAGATGAAATATTAAGAAGCAATCCCTCTGGTCAGGTCAATATTGTCGGTCATAGCAAAGGCGGAATTGATGCAAGAGTATACCTTGCCAATGGTACTCAATCGGTAGCAAATCTAATAATGATTGGAACTCCCAACAATGGCACACCTATGGCTGAAAGAACCAATCTATGCGCTCCAGCTGTATGGGATACACTACCTGAAGCAAATGCGACCAAAGTAGGAATGAATCCAAATACAAGATACTACACTATTGCTGGAGACTGGGCGAAAGAGGTAGGAGGTAATCCAATCATTCCAGGACCTGACGATGGTCTAGTGCCAGTCTCTAGTGCGGAATCAGAAGGCAATTTTCAAAGTCTTGGCAGAACAGAACATGCTCATCTGGAGTTATTGAGTGAAGAGGAATACAATCTTGCTCAAGACGTACTATTAGGAAGAAGATAGAAGTAACAGCTGATGAATTTGCCAAACAGGTCACAATCCAGTGCCTAATAATTCCAGCTACCTCAGTCCTTATATCTCATGGATAGAGTAAATTGAAGGAAGATAAATCAACAAGAAAAGAGAAATGTGATAGGTCAGAACAGCTGTAGCCAAAGACGCCGAGTCTATGCAGAAGCGGCAGCGAACCAATAAGTCCTATTCCTATCACCATGCCAACGATGCAGAGTTGAGTCTAGTTAGTTTAAACGACATATACTTTGTTTTAGTACGGCAACTTTTACTAGTATTCTAGGCATTTTCTTTTAGAAATTGAAAGACTCTTCAACATATCAGGAATGGATTTGATTAGTCATAATCGAATAAATTAGTATTCTTTAGAATTCCAGTGGTTTGACACATCACAATTTCTTATGTGTACGCTGTTATCACTTGTTACAACATTGGGATACGAAAAACTAGGGTAATCTGCGGGTTCGGTGGGATGGGAGACAGATTTGACCTTATAATGCCACCCAGCCGAGCTAACATCACCAATTTGGCATGCATGCCTTTGAAGCTAACTTGACTAGTCATTCAAAGATTGTACTTCTTGTCTTTGTAACTAAATAATATGCCCCTCCCCTGAAGGTGCCAGCTGGGTTATAACCATCCATCTTGAGCTTTGCTTCACTAGAGATTTAACAAATATGGTGACAGTTACTCTACAACAAATGATAGACGAGAGAATTTCCTTTCTAAAAGAGCAAATTAACCCAGAGAACAAGCCAGAAGTAAACAGTACCTTTCAACTGCAAATAGATGCTATTAGATCTGTAGACGACCAAGATATTGAAAAAGTTGAATTTATCATCAAGGAAAAGAAGGCTCTACTAAAGAATAGTAAAGATGTCCATGAGTCAGATAGGTTGTTTGCAGAGCTTGAGGGGCTGGAATGGCTGCAGCGGCAAATAGAAAGATACAATTGAGGACGAGAAACCAGCGATCTATGTCTTGCTGTTACTTTGGTTTATCCGGTAAGAAGATGTTGTTCTCCCAAG
>JAICHI010000318.1 GCA_025922735.1 Nitrososphaeraceae archaeon
ATTGCACGACAGAGCAATTGGCAACCACATAACAGCATGTTGTTCAATATTGTAATGCAATTGTCGTTTGAGTATGGCTATTTGGCAGTAGAAATGGCTCTGCTTGCCGATATCGTGTTCGGAGCAATCTATGTTGAGAACTTGCTCGGCAAGATCCATACTTTTGCTATCTCGTTCAACTTCTTTTGTAACCTCTTCTATAATAGTGGGCCCAAGGGGATTTGAACCCCTGCCCGACCGGTTATGAGCCGGTCGCTCTGCCAGGCTGAGCTATGGGCCCAAACAAAAAAACGTAAAGACTAATTATGTATAAAGGTTTTGAGATTTAGAAAGATTAATTGCCAGTTAGCAGTACATACCGCCAACATACTTTTCATGGACCGAATCAAGCAGCATGTTCTGTGCTTGTAGTGATTTGATAGCTGCATTAATGGCAGCTTCATGTCTCTCTGCTGGGATCCTCTGCAAGATCTCTCTCCATACTTGCGCGTGCCTCACATCTGCTTCTTCGTGTATCTCAAAGTATTTTGTTGCGTCCTCGCTGTCCATACCGTACAACTTTTTCAGTCCATCGATCTTGCTCCTGCTTATCTTTGGAAGCTCCATTTCGTAGGCATACATTGCTGCTACTGCTTCTTCAAACGTAAGGTCGGCAAGTCCCATCAATTTGGCGACAGCTTCGTTAGTCTTTTCTGAGCCGCCATAACTGATAAGATCGCTCCTTGAAACGCCAAGTGCTGTGGCGAACCTTGCCCACAACTCGACGTGCTCTGCCTCCTCGCGGGCATTACTAGTAATAATATCAGAATTGCCTGTTGTCGTCTTGGAAATGCTTTCAACAAACTTTGGGACTGTCTTGACCAGCTGAAAATATTCTTTCGAATAACCCTGAAGATGATCGATTGTCAGCTTGCCCTCGGACCACATTTTGTAGAAAGAGTGCTTGAGCAGACTGCGCTTTTCGATTTCTGAGTCGATCCTCGGAACAATATTGCCCATATCAGTGATCTTATTTCTCCCTCCAATAGAAAAACCTTATGAAATTTAGCAAGAAAGGATTTTATGTGAAGGTTCTTACAGAGTTTGCGAATGCTCCGGTGGTGTAGGAGCCGTCTTCTCTTTGATAGGGCTGCACAATCCGGTCAAGCATAGCGGCCTTTCGAGTCGCTGATCCCGGGTTCAAATCCCGGCCGGAGCATTTTATTATATTCTTCTTTTCCTCCCTGTTTTGGTTCTATCTCACGAGGCGCGACTCTATCGTCCTTATTATATAGAGACATTCTTAGCTGCTACTTGATCATGCACCCTCGATGTCAGCAAAGTTTAGTGGTGCTCCACAGCCGACGCCCAGAATAGATTCCTCGGGTATAGATTCTAGATCCTTTTCAGTGTATCCAATCGTCTTGGCAACTTGTTCGCGAGACGTTGTGAATGAGCCTGCTTCTGTGTTCCCGCAACCGCATTGGCTTGGTATGCAACAGGATTCTGAATTGCCACTTAACGCGATCTTGGCGTATTGCTTTTTTATATCATCATCCTTTAAGATACGTCCTTTCATTTGCTTTATGTTTACCTAGGAAACTATTTAAGTTGTCAAGGAGAAACAATAACAGTTAATTTAGAAATGGAAACTAAGAGTGATGGAAGAAAGTTTGGACTTCCACTCTACAAAGGAGACTGCAGTATTTTTGAAGGCTACGATCCCTCCTCGCTGATGTACGAAA
>JAICHI010000319.1 GCA_025922735.1 Nitrososphaeraceae archaeon
CTACCTCCTCCATGTTCTTGCGTGTCCCATCAAAAATAATATTATGATTCATTTCTTGTTGGGCTTGTTCTATAAGACATTCAGTCGACTGCTTGTCATATCTGAACCTGAGAAATATAGGCGCCCGCATTATCGTGTCTTGGGTCCAACCGCTGAATTTTACTTCTGCTACAAGCTCGGGTCTGAGCCAAGTAGGTTTGCTATTCGTATAGGGCACAAAGTCTACAGGAGGAAAATTATTGTGTGTTCTGAGTCTTTGCATAACAGTCAGAGTTTGTTTCAGCTGGTCAAACCCAAACCCGCTGCCTGAATGACCAATAAAATGTAGTTTGCCTTTATCATCATATGCAGCTAAAATCAGCGAACCAAAGTAATCTTGCCTATTGCCTTCACCCTTAGTATATCCTATGACAACACAATCCTGAGTTAGAATCCCTTTGATTTTCAGCCATGCAGAAGACCGGATGCCCTCATGATACTTGCTATGCTTGTGTTTTGCCACTATTCCTTCAAGGCGCCTTTCAATAACACTTTTGAATAATGCCTTGCCTTCTTGTTCAATATACTCTGAAATACGCATTCTTTTTGAGCCTTCTGCAATTAGTGAATCTAGTATTTTACGTCTGTCAGAAAGTTGTAAATCCTCCACATTTCTGCCATCAATGTAAAGTATGTCAAACACAAAGTAAGTAGCAGGTATGTCATTAGATAGAAACTCTATGTCTCTTTGCGACTCTACATTCATTCGTTTCTGATGCATCTGAAAGTCTGGAATGCCTTCCTTGTTAAGAACCACTATTTCTCCATCTAATACAATTGATTCATTGTTTTTTACTACAGAATCTATTGCCTTTGTTATTTCCGGGTAACGATGAGTAATGTTTTTGCCGTTCCTTGACTGTATTTCAGTTATTCCTTTAGCTTTATTCCGCAAGAGAATCGCACGAACGCCGTCCCATTTCACCTCAAAGACCCAGTCCTTATTATCAAATGGCGTGTCAGTATGTCCTGCCAGCATAGGTTTAACTGACAGAGGAAATTGGGAGGTTTTCTTCACATTGATATTGTTGTTATCAAGAAGCAGCTGGAGTCGCTGCCCCTCTTTTCCCGATCTTTTTTCTTGTCCCGCCCCGTCTTCAGCCAGCTCGTCATTTGTTCTTCCTGTAAGGACAGATTCAGGCGCAGTTAATGTCAGATCCGCCTCAGATGTTGCAGATGTATTATGAGGATCATCGTCTGATTTAATCAAAAGCCATTGCTTTTGCCGCTGCTTGATCTTGATTAATACAAATGAACCCTTTATCTTTGTGCCACTTAGCGTAAAAGATATCTTGCCATCACGGAATTGCTGGCGAATATCTCGTTCAGTTGTATAGCTGCCAATGTCCCATACAATAACTGTCCCAGCTCCATAGTTGCCTTCGGGAATGACTCCTTCAAAGTCGATATAGTCAAGTGGATGATCTTCTGTCTCAACTGCAAGCCTCTTTTGCTTAGGGTCAAGCGAAGGTCCCTTTGGCACCGCCCACGACAAAAGTACACCATCTCTTGTTTCCAGACGAAAATCGTAATGGAGTCTTGATGCATTGTGTTTTTGTATTACAAATCTGAGAATGCCCTTATTGATTTGCTGAGATGTATCACTCGTGGGCCCGCTTGGCTCAGGAGTTCTTTTGAAATCCCTCTTGGCGTTGTATTCATTAAGTGGCA
>JAICHI010000320.1 GCA_025922735.1 Nitrososphaeraceae archaeon
ACTCAAAGGCCAAGGCCGCAGGTAAAGACCCCTTTGTAAGAGTTATACAAGTGAGCAAGTGGGCCTTTGTAGGAAAACACGCCTCTCCTGATGATCTTGGAATGCCTCAAGTCAAAAACGAATTTCTAATGAAGTTTCATAGCATGCTAGTGCAGGAAGTAATAGATGAGAAAATGAAGAAACTGGAGCGCAGGAAAATGATATCCCTAGGCCTGCTTAAAGAAGGGAACAACAACTCGCTAGACTGGATTGACAAGTTGCTGCAAATTCCAGTGCAAGACAATAGAAAGGATTTGCTTTTTTGGGTATTGGCACCGTATCTTATCACAGTAAAGGGTCTGGACTATGACAAAGCCTATTCAGTGTTAGAGCAATGGCTTGACAAGTGCAATGATGTAAAGCGTTTAGAACCTGACTGGACTTCCTTCAGATATAGGATAAGATACTGCTTGGACATTGCAGAGAATCAAGAGAGAAAACCAATCAAATTTGATACTTTTAAAGAATATTATCCTGATGTGTACAAATCCTTGAAGCTAGCTGGAAGCGCTTAAGAAAGATTGTCCACGATAGCTCATTTTACTTCTCCTTGAGTTTGAAATAACATTTTTTAAATTGTTGATAAGAGTGGGAATCTCTTTCAACACTTGATGCATTTTTCAAGAATGTCTCCTCGTAATATCTGATTACACTAGGTTTCATATACTCTAACAACATTCTATCATCAATCACTTTACGATTGACCAGAAATGAAAGGTAGTCTAGAGTATTAAATATGCGAGAATACACTTGACTCCTAGCATTGTCGTATTGAGATTCCGAAGGTATTTTAGCAAGTTCTCGATCCAATTCCCGTAGTTCAGAGAAGATGCGATCTGATATTGCAAGCTGGTCTAGTTTTTTAGAACGACGAAAGGTCACAATAGTATAAAATAATGCTGTTGCGTATATGCCAGCGGCAATAATCTGGATGTATTCCGCAGTTGTTATCATTACCATATTTGTATGAATGTATAGAATAAGGATGATTTTAGAGTAGTGGCTTTCTTTACCTCTTCTGTGTGAAGAAGCGAATCAAAAAGACTTAACGTTACAACAGTGAATATTGCAGATAAAGGCTACAAATATCATTAGAAGATGAAGAAAAACAAGCTGAAAAAGCTAAGTAAAGCCAGAGGCGCCTAGGAGGTAAAAATAAAATGCGGCGCAAAACATATTCTTGCGATGCGTGTGGTTTGCCAGCTCGGCCAGATAGACTGATGCGCGTCATGTACGTTGGCAGCCTGTTATTGTGCCCTGCATGCTTAGAGAGCTTGACCGTCGCAGGAGGACTTTATTGAATAACGATAATGATGCGGCGGTGTAATAACTACAAACAGAAAAACTAAATCCTTGGAAGTTCGATTAAGGGCAGTTGTCAGGAGCATCATCTTCTTCTGATGAAGAAGAAGTAAAAGACTATGAAGAAGAATCAACAGAACAAGATGAAGAACAAGAAGAAGCAGGAGGAGACAACAGCGAGCAGGATAACAATAATTAATTAGTTACCTAAGTAAATTACTGCGAGACTGCCTCGGACATCATCTTCAAAGAATACTCTTATAAACAAACCAATGGCAAGATCTTTTAGCGATCTGAGTTGAGCGAAGGACAAGAGGAAATACTATCTGCAATGGAGCAGTTTGAAAAAATGCATGAAAAGTATCT
>JAICHI010000321.1 GCA_025922735.1 Nitrososphaeraceae archaeon
ACTTTGATGAAGGACTGACAAAGCTGACTACAGCAAATTTCTGCAGATAATCTATGTAATGCCAATAGATTGATGCCTTACTTTTTCTTGACTTAACTTAGTTGAGGTTCTCTTCCCTCGAAGTGCTTCCTGATAGGCTCAATTATTTTGTTAATATAAGTTGCAGTTGAGTTCTTCAAATCCATCGGATGGATCTTTTTTGTGATAAAATCATGTTCTATATCCTTGTAGCTAGTATATGCGATGCTGCCTCCATATTTAGTAGGCCGCTCAATTACAAACTCGTCAAACTCATGGAATATTACGTAGCGCACTAGCTCCAGAATTGGGTTACCTGCTGCAACTCCTACAGGGCAAAATGCTTTGCCTATTTTGTCGCGGATCACCTTTTCGTCATCATGGATAAGGATCCCGCTTGCTGGCTTGCTCTTGCTCATCTTGCTCGATATCCTAGTGTCATCACCAGTGCCTTCATCAAGGCTGATTCGCAAAGGCTCTGACAGGCCGGGCAGTAAATGATGATGCACAAGCACTGGAACCTTCCAGCCAAGCTTGGGAAAGATCTCCCTGACGAGCATATGGATCTTTCGCTGGTCCATGCCGGCGTGCACAATATCAAGGTCAAGTGCCTTTATGTCGACTGATTGCATTGGAGGATACAGCAGTTGTGACAAATCAAGATTCTTTTCAGCCTCACTTCTACCCATTATAGTAAGAGATCTCATTGTCCTTGCAAGTGTCATGTGTTTTGAGAAGCGAACAAAGTTCTCCCAGTAATCTTGAGTTTTCTTGTAGAGGTCGCTTCCAAGCACGATGTTGACGCCAGGGCAGAAGAATTTGAAAGCCTCTGTGTAGTATTGTGAGACTTTCTTTATCCTGTCCCAGTCACCGCCCATCTTATCATTGATGTACGTGTGCCAGTCAGCTAGAAAGACAGTAGTGTTAATACCAGCCTTCATAAAGTCGTTTATCTTGAATCCAGTCATGACAAGGCTACCAATGTGTAGCATGCCCGATATTTCCAAGCCGATGTAGTGCTTTGGATGAGTCTTTGTTTCAATCAGCGTGCGGAGCTCGTCTGATGTGACGACCTCCTCTGTCGGCTCACGCATTATGAATGCAAGTCGCTCATCGACATCCATTGTTGTAAGGGAAATGCGACTAACACACTTCTATAAACCTTATACTAGGGGCATAGATGCTAGTAGTCATAATGTTCTAGGAAGGTTCGCCAATTCAAGTAAACAAATTTAGATAAAATTGCTATCTATAGCAGTAGAAACCTTGCGAGTTGGCTAGTACTACTGCTGCCCCTTGTGTTCTGACTATCTTGCAGCGTGTTGTACAAAAGCGCAGAAGTAGGCGTCTTGCAGTAGATGCAACAATTCATGTTGTTCCTTCTACGTTTCTCGAAAAATCCTTAACCCCCTTTATATTCTATTTTGGTTGATAGTAGACATGGCAAGACATTATTATCTGCTTGGCGTTGCAGCACTCGCCTTTATTATAGCTGCTAGTTTACTACCATCATCGTTTGCTCAGCAAGACACCTCTCCACAGCTGAACATCACAAGCACTGATGCTCCTGTGCTTCAGCAAGTATCTGAGAAAGGCATCTACTTGGTAGAGCTAAAATGGCCTCAGGTCGTTGCTGACGCAGAGGATTCCTTGCAGGTAGAGATAGTATTCAATAACG
>JAICHI010000322.1 GCA_025922735.1 Nitrososphaeraceae archaeon
AAAGCATCAGGATAAGTTACAAGGATCACGGCTTTCCTTGATTTGTCAGCCGAAGGGCGAGATGACAATTGTTCAGGACCAGTCCATATATTCTTCTGTGATGTATTCATTATTGTGTCCTCTTGAACAAGTGTGAGACGTGTCGGAACTTGTGGCAGTTGATTTAAAGTTATCAGTACTGTCTTCAGGCACATAAATTCCAGGAAATACCTCCCCAGAGCTTTTGCATTTTAACATCAACATTGGCATCTACAACAACATCTCCCGCATCATGGGACTCAAGCAATCTTTGGTCTTCAAGTCTTTGAGCCTATTTCTGATGGTTACTTCTGTTACTCCCGCGGCCTCAGCTATCTCCTTCTGTGTTGTAGCCTCACCAACGGTGAGGCAAGATAGGTAAAGAACTGTTGCTGCAAGACCCATAGGATCCTTCCCAGCAGATATTTCTTTATTGATGAGATTATTCATTGTAGACATTGCCATTCGCTGCGTCTTCTCACCCAGTTTGGCCTTATTAGCTATCTTGACAATACATTTCATGAGGTCCATTGATGGCACTTTGATGTCGAGTTCAAGAACAAGTAACCTATAACTACGTGAAAGTGCCTTGCGTTTTACATTTGCAATTTCAGTGAGATCACGGAGGGTTCTTGCAGCTCCCATTTCTCTGCATGCGATGTATGTTGCTGCGGCAAGTATGGAAGATACCGACCTACCTCGTGCTAGTCGCTTTTCATGCGCTTTCCTGTAGATATAAGCTGTTTTTTGCACTATCGCATCTGACAAACCGAGTTTGTCCTTAAACCTTTCAAGTTCGCTAAAAGCTCGCATCAGGTTCCTATGACCCGTGGCATGGACCCTAGTTCTAGCATCCCAAGTCCTTAACCTTTGCATTCTATAATTCATGGAGGCGTCCAAATCATGTCCCGCAGAATCCTTGTTTACTTTCCCGATTATTGTGGATAATCCCATGTCGTGGAATGCAAGCGAACTAGGAGATCCTACTCTTTGCCTGCTGTTATTTTCAGAATCAAAGGTTCTCCATTCTGCGCGGGTTTCCATTGCTTTATCTGGCGATACCCGGCCGCAATTGCCACAGATTATCTCGCCAGATTCTAGGTCCGTGACCTGGCGACCACTATCACACATACAACATACGATTGAAGATTGCATTACTATAAAGAAGAAATGACATATGATTTCTTACTGTATTAACAACTATATATAGTCGATTCAACTATATAAAGAGGATCCAAGTTTTAGTTTCAGTTTATTTATACTATTTTCTTGTAATGTGATGCCAGGATAGTATTAGTCGCAGTATCGACATGAGGCAAGATTCTATCTTCTATGATATCTAGCGCCCTACTAACATAGTCATTTGTAAGCAACGACGGCATTTGCAGGCGGAGAGACTTTGGAAGAGCTGAATTGATTGTATGAAGTATTTGGATTTGTTTGTCAACATCGCTTTGATATCTACATTTTGCAATAAGTGAAGTTATTGGATTTAAAATCATAATGATCATAACTACTCGTGCATGTGTTATAAGCTTTGGAGCGGCGTCTTCTAATGCCAGTCTTCTTTCTTGTCAATGTCGTTCTGGAGCTTGAGTCCATTTATTGAAGTTTTTCTCTCGAAACTCTCTGGACATGCAATACTTCGAATATAAGATTGAATTTCTGT
>JAICHI010000323.1 GCA_025922735.1 Nitrososphaeraceae archaeon
CAGCAAGGATTCCCCATGACACACTCGACCCTTCCTTTCTCTTGATCTTTTTTGGTTCTTTGGTCCTATCGTAGCTTGCGACGGAGAATAGTGACTTGCACACATTGACAATCGTTTCATCAAACCTGATGTTGATTGCAGACCTGAAGTCAGGTTTGACACTCATGTATGCAATGACTGCTGATGCGACATGGCTTGAGGCACCAAACTTGATGTATGAAGCAGGCGCAGCAGTATTCTCGATCTTGATTATTCTTCCTCGTACTGCTGCGACATCTGATATATCGACTGCATTCAAGAGAGCATAAGCAAAATTAGTCTGTGTCTCAGGTATGAGCCTATAAAAGCCATCAAGCATACTGACCTGCTCTGCTGCCTGTTGTAGTTCCGTCAGGGTACCGTAGCGACTGGCATCACGATAAATGATGGAAAGCGGATTTGCAATGGGCAAACCCCTCCCTATTGTTACTGCATTTCTGATGGCAATATGAACATATTCGTTTGCTATCTTGCATGCCTCTGTAAGCGCAACGCCTTTTGCAAGATATGCTGTGACTGCTGAGGAAAAGTTGCAGCCAGAACCGTGGATTTCCTTTATCTCTAGCCGAGGATTTGTGAATTTGATGATATTGCCTTTGCTGTTGAGCAGCAGGTCGGTCACATGTGCAGACCCAAGGTGGCCGCCCTTGACAATGACGTTTTCTGCTCCTAACTTTATTATCTTTCTAGCAGCTTCAATAGCATCATTCTCGGTCTTAATCACAATGTCTGCAAGTTTTTCAGCTTCCATCCTGTTTGGAGTTATTAGAGTGGATAAGGGTATCAGTTTTGATACAAATGATTTGTACGCTTCGGCGCGGAGTAGCTTGGCGCCAGTACCAGCAGCAAGAATCGGATCAAGCACTATTGGAATCTTGGATGTTTTTTTGAGTGAACGGTAGACCGCGTCTATTATTGGTGTGCTGTACACCATACCTATTTTAATGGCATTCGGTCGCATATCTATCATAATCGATCTTATCTGCTGTTCCACCATTGACGGCGATATCTCGAATATTTCGGCTACCTGCTTTGTGTTTTGGGCCGTTATCGCAGTTATAGCAGTGCATCCATAAACACCAAGTGCAGAAAACGTCTTCAGGTCAGCTTGTATTCCTGCACCTGCTCCTGAGTCGCTGCCTGCAATCGATAGTGCGATCTTCAACTAATAATGGTAAAGGTGATAGGCTTTTCAATCTTTCTTGGATAATCTTAGAGAGATGTCTTTTTCTTACAACGATTTTTTCAATCATAGTTACTCAAAGGATATTATTGAATATAGCTTCATGGTTTGATGCTCTAGCACCATATCAGCGGCTATCTGACCCACATGAAATGCAAACTTTAATTGTTCTTATTAGAGATTAAACCAGAATCACAATATCTTGCTAGATTCGAGTGAACAAAAATCACAGAGTCATATGTAATTACTACAATATTGCAAGCGCCCGTATTGGTGATAATTCTAGTCATCAACCCGACTATATCTGCAAAGACCAATTGAACTGCCAGGTAGTATATACATGATGATTGCTGAAATCTTCTGGCGTATGAGAAAGATATGACCAAAATCTGTAATTGCCGCACCTGAAAACAAACTAGTAACAAGCAACTTCAAAAATCCTCAGAA
>JAICHI010000324.1 GCA_025922735.1 Nitrososphaeraceae archaeon
ACCACTTAGCCGGCATGCATCTACTATGCTAGCATGGTTCAGCTCATCGCTAAATATTGTCGAGCTCTTGTCTGCAATTGTCATAATCACGCCCAAATTCGCGGTGTAACCTGTAGGATATACAAGGGCTGATTCTGTCCTGCGATGGCATGCAAGCAGATCTTCAAGCTCGATGATTTTTGGGTGGTTGCCTGCGAGTAACCTTGAACTACACTGTGATACTTCGTGCAGTGCCATAATAGTTTTTTCGATTACCTTCTTGTTTTTGGAGAGCCCAAGATAGTCATTGGAGCAAAGGTTAATGACGTTTTTGCCGTCGACTTTGGCCGTGGGACCCCAAGCAACCACCGTTTTAAGACGACGATACAAGCCGCTCTTTTCAAGAAAATCAAGCTGATCATCGACGAAGGCGGTCTTATGGTTTGAGCCCAATTTCTTTTATCATCGCGATGTCATTATTGGCCGTATTTCCTCCTGTAGTCAGATAGCCACCAGTGATAATACCGTTTGCTCCTGCCTTGAGAGCCAGTCTATCATTATGCTTGAGATGCACCTCCCGTCCACCCGCTATCTTTAGAATAGTTCTTGGCATTATAAAGCGCCACGCTGCAATTGTTTTAATTGCCTCGAGTGGCTCTATGGGATTAAGACTCGCAAGCGGAGTGCCTTCTCTGGTTATCAAAATATTGACCGGAACCTCTTCAGGATAGAGTGACGCAAGAGAAAAGGCTAGCTCAATTCTCTGTCTGGGACTTTCGCCCATACCTATGATGCCCCCCGAGCACAGCTGTAATCCTGCCTCCTTGACAATTTTTGCAGTGTTTACTCTTTCAGAGAAATCATGCGTATTGCAGATCTTAGAAAAATAGCTCTCTGCAGCTTCTAGGTTATGGTTGTAACGCTTGACTCCAAGCTCCTTTAGCTTTCGCGCCCTAGATAGTGTCATGAACCCCATAGAGACATTGACTTCGATGTCCAATTTGGATCTGATTTCTTTTATTGCTTCACAGATATGTTGAAAGTCCTTCTCTGGTGGATCTCGGTAGGCGCATACCAAGCAGAAACTTGTAGCCCCCGCTTCCTTTGCCCTAGCTGCCTTTTTGACCAACTCTTCTTTCGATAATAAGGGATATTTCTTAATACCAGTGTCGTAAAACGACGATTGTGCACAAAATGAGCAATCTTCCGGACATCTGCCAGATTTTGCATTTACTAGGGCTTCCACATCCACCGTATCACCGTTAAACGTCCGGGTGATTGTATTAGCGCAATCGGCAAGCGTCATGATGTCATGAGTGCCAAGCAGACCCTCTGCATCTTCAAAGGTAATCGACCCACCGGCAAGGACTTTTTCCATACAACTACGGATGAAGAATGAATCGGTCATAAGGTCACGCAGGTGAGAGCGGTTAATTAAAATTTTGGTCTGAAACTGCAGTTCTAGACAAGTATTTCTAAATTCGAATTTAGAAATACCTCATAAAAGTTTCCTTAATGACTTGCCAATATTATAGATGGTCAGTATACGTATCGTATCCGAATGACATTTTTGAAGAATTATTGGTAGTTGTATTTAGCCTGAGAATCAAAATATTCTCCTCTATAGAACCCCACCATTGCCCTCGAAATTACGTAACCACTGCC
>JAICHI010000325.1 GCA_025922735.1 Nitrososphaeraceae archaeon
CCAACGGTCTCGACAACCAATTTTCTGGTAAATCCCCATTAACAGGATCTACATTACCAGAAAACCTGCTTATTATTATTCCCTTATCTATTTCAGATACTAGCTTATCAACGCTCGATCTCATAGGCTTTACCAGAAAATTGGTAGTCGAGACCGTTGGCGGCGAGCTTGTCGATCCGCCTGCGTTGCCAGTGCTCTTCACGCCATCCTTGCTTGCTGTGTGTGTGTTGTATAGAAACTTTTTGAGAATACCGTTTTCTATTACAACATTTCGACGGTGGAAAACACCTTCTCTATCAAAGCTTGACGCATTAAGTCCCTCCACGTTAGTTGCATCATCTTCTATTGTCAGCAGATCAGAAGCCACCTGTCTGCCTATCTTGCCTGCAAAGTGGCTGGATTTTTTCTGCACGGCGTCTGAATTGATGGCATGAGCAACTACTTCCTCTATCATTTCTTTTGCTGCCATGGGAGTGAGCAGCATTTCTCCTTTGAAGCTTTCCTCTATCTTGCGTGTACCGAGCGACTTGACTACTGTCTCAGCAAATTCGCCTGCAGTATTGGATACATTGATGTCTTTGACATAATGCGAGCCCCCAACCTGGTAGTCAAAGCTTGAGATTTCGGTATTTTCTATTGCCATACCCATTATCGACCACGAAAAGACACTTGCCCTTTCTTTTAGTTCTATCCCATTAGAGTTTGCAAGTGCATCGGTGGCCACTTGGGCGTTAAAGTTGCCGCTGTCGACGCTTACTCTGCTGTCATACGATTTGGCAGCTTTGAGCATCTCAGCGGCCATCCTTGCAGCATCTAATGTCTGAAATGACTCAGCATTTCTGTCGTATATGCCGCGCACTAACTTTGACTTTGACTTTCCAGGAAGGATATTGTGCTTGTCCTTTGGACTTGCGTGTGCAACCTTGATCGCCATGGCCGCCGCATCTCTTATTCTGCTTTTGGCTAGATCATTGGTAGAGTAAAAACCAATCGAGCCATCAAGCACGACCCTGACTCCAATTGAACTTGTGCTCTGCGACTTGGCTTGCTTGACATCATTGTTCTCTATGAAGACCTCCGATTCATTGTTGATAGCCGCATAAGCTTCTGCGTCACTTGCTCCAAGAGCCTCAGCCTGCTTTATCGCGTATTGCAAAAGATCCAGAATCATTCTTGCGACCCTCCGATCATTGCTGTGCACCTGATATGCGGGCCTCCACCGTCAACCTTGGCCGGTTGATACTTGCCGCAATAGCCAGTACCGATATCATATTGAAATTCGTTACCTACCATGTCGACTGAGTGCAACACCTCAAATGCATTGCCAGATATGCTTGCGCCCCTGAGCAGCTCCTTCACTTCGCCGTTTTCTATCAAGTATACCTCTTCAGCGCCAAACATGAATTCGCCATTTGCATCTGCCTGCCCGTTCCTCGCGCCCTTGATAATATATCCATGCTTGGTTTCCTTTATTATATCATTTAGCTTATCTTCGCCAGGCTCAATGTACGTGTTCCGCATTCTGATCAGCGGATCGTCACTGTACTGGAAGGCCCTGGCGTTGCCAGTTGATGCCGTGCCAAATATCATGGCTGACTCGCGGTTATGAAGAAACGATTTCAGCATCCC
>JAICHI010000326.1 GCA_025922735.1 Nitrososphaeraceae archaeon
TCTGGTGTTTCGTTAGTTGCAAATCCAAACATCAGTCCCTGGTCGCCAGCCCCCTGCTCCTTGTCTCCGTTTGCACTTACACCCATCGATATGTCAGGGCTCTGTTCGTGAAGCGAAGCAAGAACTGAACATGAATCATGATCAAAACCGTACTCTGGCTTGTCATACCCAATTGATCGGATAGTGTCACGGACAATTTTCTGCACATTTGCCTTGCCTTTTGACGTGACTTCGCCTGCGACAAACACGATCCCGGATGTTATCATTGACTCTACTGCAACCCGCGAATCAGGGTCTTGCCGCAATAAATCGTCAAGAACTGCGTCTGATATTTGGTCACACACCTTGTCAGGGTGGCCCTCAGTTACGCTTTCAGATGAGAATAACCATCTTTTTGCCATTTGCCAACTGCCACCAGCTGCTGCTGCAGTACCTTTTCATGGCTAGAATTCTTTTTCCAGTTTGATGAATAGGACATTGTTGCCCCTTATCACAACTTTGCCATAGTTTGCAAGCACATCAGAGCCATTGAACTCCTCGGCATCAGTAAGTATGAGGTTCATATAAGAATCAACGTTGTTCATCCTGCCCTTATACTCTATCTCACTTTTGAGTCTAACAGCAACTTTTCTGTTAATTGCTCTCTGCAGGGTCGAAAGAGGACGTTTTGGTTGCTGTTGCGATGACGGCGAAGAAGACAATCTAGCTAATCACTTTACGATTGAAAAAATCGTTGCTCGAATAAAAAGGTTCCTTTGCACACAAATTCATAAGCAGGTAATGCAACAAAATAATCAGCTGTATGCAAATGGTGGCGACTATACCGACAGGCTCAAAGGCGATAGATGCTCTACTTGGAGGAGGGGTGCGTACAGGCATGATTACCGATATATATGGGGAAAGCGGTTCTGGCAAGTCGCAGCTAAGCTTTACGCTTTGCGCAAACTGCGTAAAAGACGCTGCCAGCATTTTGTTCATTGATACCTCAGGAACGTTCCGACCTGAGCGAATAATGGAGATCTCTGGTTCTCAATTAGCGCTTGAAAAAATTACTTACATAAGAGCCTTTACAACAATTGATCAGATGAATGCGACAAGGAAGATCTTGGAGGTTCGGCCCATGCTTGTTGTTATCGATAGCCTGACATCGCTCTTCTCCACAGAATATTCTGGACCGGAACGCCACCGGTCACTAATGAAGTATATGCATGAGCTTGCATTCTTGGCGATAAATTTTCGCTGTCCTATTGTGGTCACTAACATGATCAGAACCGCCCCGCCAATAACTCTGATAGATCAGGGCGGCCGGAACGTTGCACAGGCAGTCGTTCCCTGGCAGCAACGCGAATACCTGGGCAGCACTGTATCAATCTATTCTCATATGAAGATAAAGCTTGAGATAGTTGATAGTGCGAAATCCCTATTTCAAGCTGTACTCATGCAACCAGCAGGCAAAGGACCAGTGCCTTTCGCGATTACCACACAAGGAATTTCAGACCAAAAATAGAGAACTCAATCGAGTATCCATTGAGCCTTGGCAGACATGTTGTGATATTAGTTGCGCCTACTCGAGTGCATGCGCAGAGCAAGGACTAATTTGCTTGCAAACTGTAGCTAGTTCGAAGA
>JAICHI010000327.1 GCA_025922735.1 Nitrososphaeraceae archaeon
ATAGAGAGGCGCCTGGAAAGGAGATGTACTAGGGATTGAATCCTACAACGGAAAATCCTCTTCTCCTATATCCCAGGATACTCTTCAGCATCCGTATTGTCTTTTAGAAGACAAGAAGAATTATCCGCTTCCGACTACTGATGATCATCATCATAATATCTCTTGTCTGCATCATATTAGACAAGTCATGGCAGTTGATTCGAGTGCCGCGAAAAGAATAGTAGATGACATTTTGCTGACTAGTGACGAGATACTGGCTATATCAGTAATAGATAAGAAAGGAAATATCCTTGCCGCAAAATCTAAAGAGTCTTTTAAAGAAGCTTTTGGTATAACTGAAGATGGCGAAAAATATAGTGCAACTCTGGCTATTGGAATCCTTACTTTGGTAAACGAACTAAAAGACATGTTTGGAGAAGCCCAATCCATAATCACTACTCATAAAAATTGTAAATTGATGCTGCTACCTGTACCCTCGTATCAGATAATGATAGGATTAGTACTTCATCCCTCAGTAAATGCTGAAGATTATTATAATATTGCTAAAAAGATTGAAAGATTATGGGCATATACCGCTAAATCACGGTGACTCTTGGTACTATTTTTTCCATAAGAAGTCTTTTTGGCAAGTTGCTCATTTTGTGCCTGGCTTCATCGAGTCTATTTTTTGAAGGTTTTTCTGCCGAACCCCTCTGGGCGCTTGTTTTCATAATAACAGCCCTCCGAGCTCGATATGATGTCTGTGATATATAGTAGATTGTGAACAAGCAATTTTTTATCGCAATAATTGCTTGACTCAAATTATATGAGAGCAGGTTTTCTGCTAAATCATGTACCAGCTTTTAACAGATATCGCGGAATATTCTCTGCATAAGGCTCTTGCTTCCAGTGACAGCTCCAGCAATAGCCACATCTTACACAAGCAAACTGACTTCTCTTCTCACACGATTTGCACTCTCCGTACTTGAGTGACAAACTATCCCTCATAAACTCATGCATAGTTTGCCACTCTTCAGTAATGCTGCCACTACTATTACTGTCATTAATAACATATGGTTTGCCTTGTAGATATTCTTATTATTATCCTGCCTTAATCTTTTGTCAGGCAAATCTTGTTACTTTATGTATACCTAACATGCTGTTGCTCAAAAAGATGTCTCAAGAAATGTTATTCCAAATTGATTATCTCTCCGTTCCAAGAAGCCCCACTCTGCATCAAAACACGCCTTTCTTTATCAGTAGTACATTGTCAATCAAATAACAGGGAATTCATACATTGCAAAGGAGCAACGTTGGTTCTTTCAAATCCCACAGAATTGTTGCTGTTGTAACGCAAACGATCGGTAAGATGCCCAAACCTTTAGTACATTGTTGTTATGAAAATCTGAGACACAGTATCTACTCTTATATTATAGATTCTTAGACTCTCGCTAGCCGCATGCAATGCGTTTACGCCAAGGACATTAAGAACGCCCACAGATGGAATTGTATTATATGTTTCTCTGAGACTCTGCTGCATCATACTCACAAACAATCAGGACGAAGCTCATATTCATAATGCTGATAGTCGTCCCTGTTTTCACATTTTATCAAGAACACATTCTCCA
>JAICHI010000328.1 GCA_025922735.1 Nitrososphaeraceae archaeon
TGATGATTTATCAAAAGAGATGATTCAACTGTACGGTATCGTTGGAATATTTGCTAGCTAAGAACCTGTTAAAAAACAGTACAGAAACTAGTAAAACTTGATCCCAAATTGGTATGTCCAATGCATGGTTCTGCTTTTGATAACTCGGTATTTCAAAAATATGTGGATGCACTCATGAACGAAAAGTATGCATATTCAAACAAACTGCTTGGAAAAGAGCTTGAAGACAAACCAATTACTAGTAGGCTATAAAACACATAGCCTTAAGATACTTTACTTTTACTTTAAGGTCAGGTATGATGATAAAATCACTACTTTTTGCGCGATCACTATGGATATCAATGACGATACCAGAGGGAATGAAGTGCAAGTGATTTAGAAAGAACAAAGGCACCAGAGGAATACATAAAAATATTAGATTTCTTAGACTCATATGTCGTAGGGGCCGACATGTGGCCTGAACTTTGGAACGGTTAATGACAACTATAGAGACAACTATGGCGAAATATTAGTGAACATAAAAGCTTATTAATAGTCATATTTTTATCTGGAGGACTCCTTTAATTATCTTCGTAATGGTTTCAGAAGAGCTTACCGTGAGGATTAATGGCGTATCTTCCCACATCGATAACGGAGGAGCAGCCAACACGTCACTTTCATTGTTCTTCCAAGGCTTTCACCTCCTAGTTGATGCGGGCAATGGCATAGAAGAAAGTATCAAGAAAGGAGCTTCCGGCAAGTATTTGCCAGATGCGATCTTGGTTACACATGCGAGACGGCATCACATAAGCGACCTTCCTGCGCTGACAAGGGAAAATGCAAAAGTCTACTGCACACCTGAATGCAGTCAGCAGATCGCACAGGAGCTGCCTTCATTGGCAACAACAACAACATCAATAATTTCCAGCATCAACCCTGGAACACCCTTTGAGGTAGGCCCATTTTCAGTTATATCATTGGCTGCGGATAATGCTGGGGATCAGCCAGGCTTGCCGGGTTCTGTGATCTACATCATCAAAGCCGGAGCAAAAAAAATAGTCGCAGGATGGGATTTTCTAAAGTTGCGAACAGCTGATGAGAGCATCCTTTGGAACCCTGACCTTCTGGTGCTTGGGACAGAGACATACAACGAACATCCATCCACTGGTATGATCTCGGTATCAGAAGCTTATGATATTGTGAGAAGATGGAAAGCCAAACTGTGTTATGTTGTCCATTATAGCGGCGAAAAGGACAAGGAGGACGCCAAGAACCAGTGGCACAGAGGTCCAGCAGGACCATTGTCGGTAGACGAGCTTCAAAAGGCCATAGATGATCAACTGCAGGTATTAGGCAGAGAGGGAAAGTTCGTGATCAAGGTTGCAAAGGAAGGAATGACGTGGAGCCCACAGGATGCAGCAGAAGAGGAAGAAGGACCTATAGGCCCTCGAATAGAAGTCGATGCGCTGGACCAGCATATATTTGCGATCGAAAAAATGCAAGATGGCAAGGTGGCCCTCTCTATAGAGGACAGCATCAACCGCCTGACATCAGAGTTTGTCAACCCAAAGTTTGAGGGAAATTCGCTGCACGGGGACGGAACA
>JAICHI010000329.1 GCA_025922735.1 Nitrososphaeraceae archaeon
AGAGAAAAACCTTCTGAAATAGAGCGGTCACCCATGAAGCAGGACGATTGTTAGAATGGTTTGCCCCATACCTGTTCACAAATGAAATGGACATCGAGAACATTTAGATTGGCATGCAAATAAGCAAATTTCTTCATATTATCTTAATTCCTGAACCACTAGAATTTTTCCCTCATCAGCAGTCTAGTATCTCTTTAGTGTCCTGGAGATTCACGGTATGTCAGTCATCGCTATGCTGATTTCGTCATATGCAATACGTTTGGCTGCAAGTTTATACAATACAATGTCGCATGATAACAATAATAACAACGGCAATAGTAGAAATGTTGATGGTGCTGCATCGGAATTTGGCTGAAGATATAATAATGTCTCAGAGGAATCACCTTATGACTTTTTTCTAGATCCATTTATGCATACCCTTATTCAGGCGGGTGTATCAAGCATTATGTACATTGCCATCTTATTCCTATTATTCTCAGAATCCGTCAGGTTGAGCGACAAAAAATATGCAATCGCCCAAGATTATCACATCAGTGGCTCCCTATGTAACTATTGCTAATGCGCTGCAGGCTATTGGGCTAGCCCATGAAGACGGATTTTCAGGAATAGAGCTTGATGAAGACCATCTTCATTGCCTTGTACAAGTCAAGCCAAGCTGCCTGAACCTCATACATGAATACAGTACAGACAAGCATATGATTAACTTCCTTCACAAGACACTTTTCCGGCCAAGCATTGATTCAGAAAACCAGGCTGAAAGAAGGCAGGCTGTAGACTTTACACTAAAAACGCTTGACTACATGGAAGCTGCCGGAATTTCAAGAATGATCTTGCACAGTTTTAGCGATTTGCCTGGTTTCTTCAAGTCAAGGTCTGAGAGTGCTAATAAAGTAGGATATTTTCTCGGCTGTTACGTAGTGCAAGTTTATGGAATTTTAGCCCCTCCCCTGAAGGAGTATAGGAAAGCGAGAAAAGATAAGGTTGAACGAAGCTTTATGAATTCCCTCTCAGAGATTGCCAAGTATGCTTCAGATAAAAAGATAGATGGCAGACCCATAGAAATTGTATTTGAAGAGCATTATTCCGATGCTATTGACTATGATAGTATTTCCTATGGAAAAGGGAATTTCATTAATGTAATCCGAGGTATCGATACAGCGCACCAGCTGATTAGGACTGGCAAGAACACAGACCTATCAGAGATGTCTGAGCCAATCCACTTCCACGCAGTCGACACCAATGGCATGATAGACGACCATAGAACGATAGGCAGAGGAAAGGTAAATTTCAAAGATAGTCTATCGGATACCATCAAAAGAAAATTGACAAATACTATCGTAATAGAAAATCGTACAAGGAGTAGCGCACTTGAATCCAAAGAAGTATTGGCATCTATGATTAAGAAAATGTAGAATGGTTAGTTCGTAAAAGTATCGTGCATCAAGCTGACGGTGCATTTAGTCATCTGATAGGAGAGGAACTTATTCTCTGCCATGATCGTAAAGTGATGGCGGGGGTAACTGATGACATTTGCAACAATACCCAACAGCAAC
>JAICHI010000330.1 GCA_025922735.1 Nitrososphaeraceae archaeon
CATAAGCAAACCTCTGTCGATCAAGATTCTTTGTTGATCAAATATTTTGCAAGTAGTGATGCTATTTGCAATTGCTTTGTCGAGCATATGAATCACAGGCATCTGGAATTTTTCTGCAAAATTGAAGACCTTAATGGTATCATAATAGCTCTCTTCAATATCTCCTGAGGCGAACACAATTCTTGGAAACTCTCCATGTCCTGCCTTTGTGGCAAAAAGGAGATCGCCCTGCTCGTGCCTTGTTGGCAAGCCAGTCGCCGGTCCAGCCCTTTGATACAACGAAACCACTATTGGGACCTCGTTCATACCGGCCCATCCGAGGGCTTCAGTCATCAGAGAGAATCCTGGACCTGACGTTGCAGTTGCAGAACGTGCACCAGTAAGCGCTCCTCCTATTGCCATGGTTATGGCAGCTATTTCGTCTTCCGTCTGTAAAACTAGTATGGACCCGTCCTTACCTTCACCCTGTGGCACTATCTCATTTGCCTCAAGAAATTCACTATCATCACTGGCAGGTGTTATCGGGTAATAGGTCTGAAACTTGCAACCAGCAGTCAATTTACCTAACGCTGACGATTGGTTACCTTGAACTAGTATCACGTCAGGCAGGGGTTTCTTTGTAGTCAAACTAAAAGCAAGACCACTTGCATCATGATGTGTTTTAGTATATTCATAGGCATAATTGGCTGCCATGACATTCAGGTCAGCTATTTTAGGTTTTGATCTGAAAATGTATCTGATTGCGCTTCCGAGGGTTTCAAACGGAAAGCCTAGTAGTGCCATGGAAGAAGATAATGACATTACATTGACCATTCTTGACAATTTACTTAGTGAATGATCTTCAATCTTGGTTGAAAATTCTTCAAGCAATTGAAAATAAGGAATACTGAAAAGACTTACGTCGTTATCAGATGCATAGTCCAAAACTCCTTGGACAGTTAGAGGTTTACCTACCTTTTCTAGAAGACCGACCAATCTGTCACGAAAAGCATCATCCAATGTCGGTACCTCACCTATCTTGACGTCTGCGAGCTCAGAGTCGTAAACGATTCCGCCACCCTTGACAACTGAACCAGCATGCCTGAGCAAAGTTTCCGCGTCAAATGAGACAAGCATATTAATCTCATCCACGTGAGATCGAATCTCTCTCTCAGAGATTCTAACAGTAAAGTAGCTATGCTCTCCTTTTATGTTAGAGTAATACTCACGCTTTCCAAAAACCTGTAATCCTCCCTCTGCGCATGCTCGTGAAAAGATATTTGCAGCTGAATCCACGCCGCTACCTTGCGCACCGCCAATAAGCCAGTTGAGAGAGTTCTTCACCTTATTCGTAAGGGACATCGATATTATAGCTTCTTATTTGCCAGCTTTTATTAGTTTACAATTTATTTCGTACTAGATTTCATCCGCCACCGGTTGCAGCATCATACAAACAGCATTCGCATTTGTCTCGTTCACCACAATATGGACAAACACACAAGCACGCTTCAATAGCATTACCGCATATATCGCACGGCGGAGGATCCTCCTTGGTGTCATCAACCATGTTTTAA
>JAICHI010000331.1 GCA_025922735.1 Nitrososphaeraceae archaeon
ATCTGAGTTTGACTAGTGGTGATGATGCGTTTGTATCCCTTCTCTTTTCTGTTCACGCTTCCATTCTATTTAGAAAAGCGGAAAACTCTTTTGCCGTAATGGTATCAAATGACTTTTTATTTTCGAGAAATCGGGATAGATATGTCAAAGCGATAAGGTAGACGCGCTTTGTTTTGATGGCGACATTTTCCTGCTGGCTGCAAGCGAGCATAAAGTCGGCGACTACCTCTTCATCCCTCTCCGTCGGAAACTCTAAAAAGTAATTTTGTATGCTTTTCTGGAGGCCTGCAGCTGCTGTCTTTATCTTTCGGTTGATGATGGGGTCTGCAGAAAACTCCTGTGTTTCAGCCGTGTTTTCCCAAGTGATGGACATCTAAGAGCTCTAGAATTTAGAACCCTTGTCGTGTAGATAAACGATTCATTCCTTTGTTTAATCTAATGAATAAACTGGAAGTGGTTCTTCTTTCTCACTTTGTGAAGCTTGCCGATAATCGGTATCGGGTAGCCACAATTCTTGCAACAGTTGTTAGCGTCAAGATTCCAGGTGTCAATGCTAAATCCATAGCGCCCTATGACTACACTCTTGCATTCTGGGCAGTATGTATCTTCCAAAGGATGACCTGGAACGTTTCCAATGTATGCGTACTTCAAGCCCTCTTGTTTTGCCACTTCATAGTGTTTTTCAAGTGTTTCAACAGGTGTGTTGTCAAAATTCATCATCTTGTAGTCAGGGTGGAAGCGCAGAAAATGTATTGGAGTATCAGGCCCAAGCTCATCATGCACGAATCTGCAAAGCTTTCTTGCTGCTACCAAGTCGTCGCCCACCTGTGGCACTATAAGGTCTGTGATCTCGACGTGGATCTTTGTCTTGTCTCGAATTTCTTTGAGTGTCTGGAAGATAGGGTCGGCACTTGGTATGCCTATGTAGCGTCTGACAAACTCTTGCTTGCCGCTTCCCTTAAAGTCGACTGTGATGCAGTCAAGGAATTGACTCATCATATTGACAGATTCAGGAGTATCATAGCCATTTGACACAAAAATATTGAATATTCCGCGTTTGTGAGCTTCAATGCCACAGTCCTTTGCAAACTCTATGAAAATTGAAGGCTCATTGTACGTGTAGGCGATGCCATGAGCGCCATAGTAGGCAGCATTTTCAACAACTTGCTGCGGTGTCATTTCGGTACCTTCCACCTTGCGTCTCTGTGAAATATCATAATTCTGGCAGTATTGGCAAAGCCAGTTACAACCTGTGGTAGAAATTGAAAATATGTCTGTGCCAGGTCTGTAATGGGTCACAGGCTTTTTCTCTATTGGATCTATCTGACCGGCGATTACTCTTCCATATACAAACAATCGCAACTTGTCATTTACAACTCCCCGGATGCCACAGAGGCCGATCTTACCTTCTGGTATTTCGCACAGCCTTGCACATGCCGTGCACTTTATCCTACCGTTTGGCAATCTTGTGTATAGCTCGGCATCTTTTCCAGGTAAACTCGTCTGCACTATGAGGATATTAGCGCGTATTAATCTTATA
>JAICHI010000332.1 GCA_025922735.1 Nitrososphaeraceae archaeon
AAAACCTGCCTGTCTGATACTCTCAATGTAATGTTCCTTTGTGAGTGCACCATCTATACAACTGCACCATTTCTCGAGATCGGCATGGTTTGGAGCAATCTCTGCGTCGGTAACCAAGTCTGAAATGACCATTCTTCCATTGTGTTTAAGAATCCTATGAATCTCTTTGAACACATTTACCTTGTCCATAGTCAAGTTGAGGACACAGTTGCTGATTACGACATCAGCTGAATCATCATCAACGGGAATTCTTTTTTCTATGTCTCCTTTTCTAAAGTCCACATTGGTATAGCCGCCCGCCTTTGCATTTCTTCTGGCTCGCCCTAGCATTTCGTCGGTCATGTCTATTCCAATAACTCTACCTACCTTGGTGACTTTGTTTGCTGACAAAAATACATCGATCCCACCTCCTGAACCGAGGTCTACAACTGTCTCACCTTTCTGTAAATCGGCAAACTTGACTGGAGCTCCACATCCCACTCCAAGAATTGACGCCTGTGGCACAGATTCAAGCTCGCTTGTCTCATAACCTACGACCGTAGCAGCCTGGGCTGGCGAATCTCCTCCTCCGCCGCCAGAACAGCATCCAGGGGCACAGCAGGAGGAACCAGATTCGCTGCTCCTTTCTTGCAGCGCTATCTTGCCGTATGTCTTGCGTATTGTGTTCTTGATGTCTTGGTGACGTTCTGTTTTCATGGTTATGCTTTACTTTGGAAACTATTTAAGTTGTCAAGGATAAACAATGACAGTTAGTGTAAAGATGGAAACTAAAACAAACAACCGTATTAAAAGGCGAGAACTTCCCGTTTTCAAAGAGAGCTGCGGTTTTGAAGGATATGACGCCTCTTCATTGATGGCTGAAACAGCAAAACTTAGAAACTTGATTACGAAGAGAGGAACACTTGAGATTCTAATACCGCTTTGCTGCTCTACAGAGCCAGTAAGATACAAAAAGTTTCGAGAGACTATGAAGGGAATAAGCAGCAAGACTCTTGCTTATAGACTGCATGAGCTGGAGAAAGGTGGCGTATTAGAGAGGCGTTCATATAATGAAATTCCCCCTCGAGTCGAATATAACCTCACTACAAAAGGTCAGGAATTAGTTGAATCAGTAATAGATTTACTTCAATAGATGAGAAAATGGTCTGTGTAGCAGCAAAAGATAAAAACTCTATTATTTTACCAATAGCAAAAGAACTGATTGAACCACCCTCTATCTTATCTTACAACTAGGGTCAATTTGTCTAACATATTGTCCTCTGATCCTCTCGAGGGGTAAGTCTTTTATCCATCGTATTCGTACTAGGCACTAAGATGATACATCTTAATAGCAAAAATAATACGCGTGTCATAACAGCAGCCGCAACTATCTTCACTTTAGCAATAATGATGGCTACGTCCAATATGGTAGCTCCTCCAGCTGCAGCTACTACAACAACCATGCCTCAACCAATTACTGTAGCAACAGACAATCAATCTGTAAATGTGCTAATTAGCTGGGAGCCGAGTGAGATAGAGCCGGGAC
>JAICHI010000333.1 GCA_025922735.1 Nitrososphaeraceae archaeon
GGCTCAAGATGATAAAAGCTGAATCAGAGGAGATCCATTCAAAGCTGGAGGAAAATGAGGGTATGATGGGCAAGCTACTTGGCTTTCTAGAGTGTGCTGGCAGACTGCATATAGCGGATGGCAAATGCCCCGTTTGCAACTCTCCCGTTACAGAGGTTAATGAAATGTTTAACGTAGACCATATTCAGCTGGAGATCAGGCGCAGATCGGAAGAAAAATATAAACTGCAAGTAGCCAAGGTTGAGCTCAAGAAAGAAGAGCAACAGCTGACAGAGCAGGATAAAAAGATAGTGACAGCAGAAAAGTTCCTGTCAAACAATTCTATGAGCTCTGAAAGCGACTTGGTCAAGATTGAAGGCGACCTCAATAGCAAGAAAAAATATCTGGCCAAACTTCCGCTGCAAATAGCCAATGTAGGAGATGATCCTTTCAAACTGGTAATAGATGGTGATGGCGTCTCAAAGACACTTGCGGAAGAGATTGCTGCATTGCGGAAGCAGATGAGTGGCTTGAGCCTCCAGCAATACACGGATAGAAAGCTAGAGAGGACAAGGCTGATACAAGAATTGCAGACTGCAAGTGTCAAAACTGGTGAGTACAGACGTGTAATAACTGATGCCCAGGCAGCCATAGATTCTGCCAAGCATGCAATGGAGCAGTTAATACATGCCTCTGAATTCTCCAAAATGCTGGAAAGGATACGCTCGATGATATTCAATAGGGACGGGATGGTGGGCATCAGCCTTCGCTCGTGGGCGCTCGGAGTTATATCGCAGAAAGCGTCAGAATATGCCTCGCTCTTCAACATTGGCATTTCGAGGATCGAACTTACAGAAGGAGCACGGGAAGTAGCAATAACGTGTTACGGCAGGCAGGGTGAAATTGATATGGACTCACTTTCTGGAGGTGAAAAGGTGGCTGTAGCCCTTGCACTTCGTCTTAGTATTGCCTATATGATGGGTTCAAACAAGCTTGATTTCATCATTTTAGATGAGCCGACTGCACATCTTGACGAAGATAGGAGGAGGGGGCTTGTCAGAATACTATCGGAGGCATTCAGAGAGGGTGTCGGACCCTTGGCCCAGCTGATAATAATAACTCACGACTCTGAAATTTTTGAAAACTCAGAAGTTGATCAAATATTTAGGTTTGTCATGACAGCTGATGGTTCATGCGTCTTAAGAGAATGACAAAGTCATCTTTTGTAGTCATCTTCCAACATCATGATATCTCTACTTCCTCAAACTCACCAATAGATTTTTTTCCAAAATACTAATATCCGTGACAATTCCATCAGTTGATGGAGTGGTTTCTAGATATAGTTATTAGTTTGCCCGTCTGTCATCTTTTGTGTCTCTTTGGCAATCTGCACCATGCTGACCTTTTTTATCACATGCTAGAATCTTATAGCAGTTATTGTGAGAATCATGGATAACAATTGTTCTATCGCCGTTCTTGTAACTTTAAGTGGTAGGTTTGTATAAGTGCTACGCTTTAATTATGCTAAAATGGTGTCCTGCA
>JAICHI010000334.1 GCA_025922735.1 Nitrososphaeraceae archaeon
ACTGCCTGAAGTCGACGGCGAAGTTTTAACTCCATATCTATTTCTCACATCCATATTATATCCACAGAGTGCTATCCCTGTCATTGAGACGCTGCTTGATACCACGTTCTTTAAGGTCGCAGTGTTTCCGGGATTTACTTACGCCGCACTTATTGCCGCAGCAACAATATTTATAGAGCGCAAGTTCCTTGCCAAGATGCAACTCAGGGTTGGCCCACTTTATGCCGGCAAGATCGAGGGTATACTACAGCTGCTGGCAGATGGCCTGAAGCTTATATCCAAAGAAATAATCATTCCCTCAGGATCCGACAAACTGATCTTTTGGTCGGCTCCTATAGCTTTTGTCGCAACTGCTGCTGCAGTCGTGGCCCTTATACCGGCAGCGCCCGGGTGGGTTGTGGCTGACATTGATGTAGGCCTTCTCGCAGTATTTGCAATCCTTGGCTTCTTTCCACTTATTGCCCTGCTTTTCTCATGGGCGAGCAACAGCAAGTATCCATTCATCGGCGGACTTCGGGCTCTGCATCAACTGATCGCCTTTGAAATTCCATTCATACTATCGGCGCTTTCAGTAGTCATATTGTCTGGCACGCTTAACCTCACGGAAGTTGTTGAGTCGCAGATTCAGTCATACTGGTTCATCTTTTTCCTCCCAATAAGCGCCTTTGTATTTTACATTTCATCGCTTGCAGAGCTTGAGAGGATACCCTTCGATTTACCGGAGGCCGAGGCTGAGATCGTGGCCGGCTGGCTGACTGAGACGTCTGGTATGATATACGGTCTTTTACAGCTAGGGTCATACATTAAGACATATGCGCTCGCTGCATTGTTTGTAATTCTGTTCCTTGGCGGATGGGCCGGACCTCAGATCTTCCCTGCAGAGATCACACCAGAGTCTGCTGAAGCAGTTATTCCAATAGGCGAGTTATACGAACAAACTGATGCTAACGCCGCCTTTTGGTTCACACTCAAGACATTTGGCGTGATAATGCTGATGCTCCTGCCTAGAGGCATCAGTCCCAGAATCAGAATAGACATCCTGCTCCACACGGGCTGGTACAAACTCATCGTTCTTGCTTTTATCAACATGTTCGTAGCCCTTGCACTAATATATGGGGGGGTACTTGGTCCTGGTGGTCTGCTAGTTAGATGACATCAGCGGGCGGCTTCATCAAATCAATTGAATCTGGCTCAAAGCACCTTGTTATCAAGCGCTTCACACTGCGCTATCCAGAGCAAAAGCTCAAATTTGTAGGAGATGGTTATCAATTTGACCCAAAGAAGGGTGTCGGCATTGCAGGCTATAGAGGAAGACATATTCTAATGCATGTTAAATGTACAGGTTGTCAGCTCTGTGCTATAGCATGTGAAGGCATTGCAGAAGCAATTGGAATGGTTAAAGTAGACGAGCAGTGGAAACAAAACAAAAAAGGGATAATGCCTCAAATAGACTACGGCAAGTGCGTGTTCTGTGGCTTTTGCGTTGATGCATGCCCCTTTTATGCACTCTTTAT